>JBGPBQ010000289.1:0-4985 GCA_041481345.1 Anaerolineae bacterium | reverse complement strand
CTTTCCTGGTAGCCAACGGTGATGTACTCACCACACTGGATCTCCGGTCTCTAGTGGATTTCCACCGCTCCTCCAATGCGATCGCCACGATTGCTGCCCACGCCCGTAAGGTGAAGATCGACCTGGGTGTTATCCAATCTAATGGTTCCAACCAGGTCACAGGTTATATTGAGAAACCCACCTATGAATTTTACGTTAGCATGGGGATTTATGTTTTTGAGCCACGCCTGCTGCCTTATATATCTTATAACCAATATCTGGATTTCCCGGATTTAATCCTACGCCTGATCCAAGCTGGCGAGACGGTAGCGAGCTATCCCTTCGACGGCTATTGGCAAGACCTGGGCCGACCGGATGACTACGAGCAGGCCATACAGGAGTTCGAGAAGATGAAGCCCTTGATCTTGGGAGACGAATGATATGGAGTGGCGAGTACCTTTAGCCGACCTGGATTTCGACCAAGAAGAAGAACAGGCTGTTTTATCCGTCCTGCGCAGCCGCTGGCTAACCATGGGCTCGATCACCCAAGAGTTCGAGGAAGAATTTGCGAAAGCCACAGGTGTAAAACATGCCCTTGCCCTGTCTAATGCCACCATGGCGCTGCACCTGGCGTGCCTGGCATTGGGGATTGGCATCGGCGATGAAGTGATCGTACCTTCCCTGACCTTCGTGGCGACTGCCAATGCAGTTTTATATACTGGTGCTGAAGTGCGCTTCGCCGACATCATCGGACTCGATGAGTTGAATATATCTCCATCTGCTATTGAGAACCAGATTACAACCCGCACGAAAGCCATTATTGTAATGCATTACGGCGGCTACCCCTGCCGCATGGCAGAGATCCGTGCCATCGCCGACAGGCATGGCCTGGCGCTGATCGAGGATACCGCCCATGCACCTGGTGCCATCCTGGATGGCCGCGCTCTGGGTACCTGGGGGGATGTCGGATGCTTCAGCTTTTTCTCCAACAAGAACCTTTCCACCGGCGAGGGTGGTATGCTGGTGACCAATCGAGAGGATATTGCTGAAAAAGTTAGCCTGAAGCGTTCGCATGGCATGACCAGCCTGACCTGGGACCGTCACCAGGGTCATGCCAATTCTTATGATGTAGTCGATCTGGGATACAACTACCGCATCGATGAAATCCGTTCTGCCCTCGGCCGGGTCCAACTAAGGAAGCTGCCTGCCAACAATGCCCACCGTAAAGCCATCACAGAAGCCTATTGGCAGGCTCTGAACGGGAGTGGGCTGGGGCTGCCTTTCCGGGGCGCGCCGGGAGAACCGGCTTATCATATTTTCCCCATCCTGCTGCCAGAAGGGTCAGATCGTAAGGCGTTTATCGATGCCATGCGTTCAAAGGGTGTTCAGACCAGCATCCATTATCCGCCCATTCATAAGTTCAGCTATTACCGCCAGCGTTATGGCGATATTGTCCTGCCAGCCACCGAAACCGCCGCTGCCCGGGAAGTGACCCTGCCACTCTATCCCACCATGAGCAACCAGGCAGTTGATATCGTGTTGAGCAGCGTATTGACAGCCCTGCAAGATTTTCCCAACAGTGGTCAACAAGAGGCGGTCTAGAACGAGAGGTCAAAGCACCGTGCTGATGATTGTTGATGCTTTTTGAACATTCCTACAACAATCCAGTGGCATCCAATAATCATATAAGAACAGCTGGCTTCCACAGATGGTTCCCTGATCAAGTATAACACTCACGGGAGCACTGTTGCGCGTTGGTGGCCGGAGTCAGGCCACTTTGAATGCCAGAAACCTTACGATCTGGTGCTGCAGCGCCCAGAACCACCTCACAATTCCCGATAATGAACTATCATCCTATTAACATCAATAAATTTCTCATTAAGGGTTACTGTGGACTCTTGGTTTAACTACTTGAAGCGTGGCCTTTCCCGCACGCTGCCCGAAGACCAATTAAAGGAGCAATCCAGTCAACCAGGCATGCGCACTCGCTTGGGGAACTTACGCCCTTATTTGAATCGCCATTGGCACAAAGGGGTGTTTGGAGCCCTGCTTGTACTATTAAGCGCATTATTAACATTCCCACAACCCCTGCTTACTCGCTATCTGATTGATAATGTCATCCTCGCTCATCAACTGGATCTGTTGCTGGGAGTGATACTCTTGATGGGGGTGGTTAAAGTCTTAGGGATGGCAACCGGAGCTTTGCAGCAGTTTTTCTTTGCCCGTTTCCAGCAAGAGGTGATCCTCAATATCCAGTCCGACCTGTTCGATCGTACCTTACACTTTCCCAAAACCTTCTTCGATGAAAAGGAAACAGGCTACTTGATGTCTCGTCTTTCATCGGACGTGCAGGGGTTGAGCTGGTTTTTCTCCAGCTCATTGGTCTATATCGCCACTAGCATTGTGCGTTTGGTGGGTGGAGTCGTGTTGCTTTTCTACCTGGAGTGGCGTCTGGCATTGGTCTCGCTGGTTGTGTTGCCAGTTTTAGTGCTTACTGTGCGATATTTCTCCAATAAGTTGTATGTGCTGGGTCATCACGATATGGAACAACAGGCCCAAATCTCGCGCCAGATGCAGGAATCTCTGTCCGCCACCTCTCTCATCAAAGCCTTTTCATCCGAAAAATCGACCCTGCAGCGCATCCGAGCCGAGTGGCAGGCCGCAGTCCAGATCAGTATGGAACAGACCACGATCGGGGCAATTGCGAACCTGGCGATCGGAGCTATGCCAGATATCGCCAGCGGTATTGCCTTGCTGGTTGGGGCATACCTGACTATCATTGGTCAATGGACGCTCGGCTCTCTGATGGCATTCCTATCCTACCTGGGCTATGTATATGGGCCAGCGCTTTACCTGGCTACCGCCAATATGCAGCTTCAGAGTGCACTGGCCTCTTTAGAGCGCATCTCGGTGCTTTTTGATATCGTGCCAGAGGAAAATATCGGCATTGGTGAGGTGGTAAAGCACTTGAGAGGCCAGGTGGATTTCCAGGAAGTATCTTTTGCTTATAATCCCCAGGAACCTGTGTTGAAAGATGTATCATTCCATGTTGATCCCGGTGCCCGGATTGCCATTGTCGGCCCCAGCGGTGTTGGAAAAACCACGCTGGTCAGCTTGATCCTGCGCTTTTATAAGCCTTCACAGGGAGAAATTTTGTTCGACGAGCAACCAGCCTCAACCTATGAGGTTAAATCACTCCGCCAAAGGATCGGGTATGTCTCGCAGAGTCCCTTGCTCCTATCTGGCACGATCATGGAAAACCTCCGCTACGGGAATCCGGATGCGAGCGAGGAGCAGGTCATGCGGGCAACCCGGGTAGCTGGGATCGATAATTTCATCGCCAATCTACCGCAAGGATATAATTCGATTGTGGGAGAACGCGGAGTCAATTTGTCAGAAGGGCAGAAGCAACGTCTATCGATCGCCCGAGCATTAATAAAGAATCCAGATATCCTAGTATTGGATGAACCTACCTCTGCATTGGATAGCCTGGTGGAGAAATCAATCTTTGATGCATTACCAGATTTTTTCCAGGGCAAGACCTTGTTCGTCGTGGCGCATCGCCTGGCTACTGTACAAAACACCGATCGGATCTTACTTTTTAATGAAATGCGCCTAGTTGCAATGGGCACCCATCGTGAATTAATGGAAAATAACGATTATTATCGCTCGTTGGTGAACAATCAACAAATTTTCATTCCAGCATAATTTCCACCTTATCGATGATAGCAGTCCATTCCAAAGGATGATGCAACGGTAACTTTGAAGACTCATTTTTACAGACGTATTTGAATGCTTATCATTTCAAAGATCCAACCCGTATCACCCAACCCATACACCTGGACAAAGTAAAAAAAAGCTGGCTTGAGTAAGCCAGCTTTTTATGTTTATTGCATGTCCACGATCATTCTTACAACAGGAATTACCTATCCCATTGGAACTTACCCAGGCCGATTATTACTGATCGGAAAACACATGCTTAGCGTGAAAGTTTATGCATTATTGGAAGATAAGTATCCGGAGACCATATGCTGAAAGGTACCAGATTGGAATAGTTACCGACCGGTACTGTGTCACTTACATAAACTACAACTTGCACCAAATATATATGAGGCGCATCGAGTAAGTTGGCTGGTATGGTTACAGTGATTTGATTCGCGTTAACACTCACAGGGTCCAATTCTTGAGGAACACCTCTCTCATATAACCATACTTTTGTGTCCGCCAGCGTCCCAAAATATAATCCATTGATAACCATTGTGATATCTGGTGATCCAACGGTGACAATTTCGGGAAAAATGTCTTGAATGATAGGCGTTGCATTTATGCTGGCGCTGGCTGCATAAGTGGTTCCCCATTTACTGCCGGTTAATGCCAGGATTAGGAGGATAGCGGCTAATAAGATGCTCCCGAACCATTTGACTTTGGATGTAGTAAACATTTTCCCTCCTTATATTATTGAAGGCCATAGAACGCTGTTCTTTAGTAAAGCATTTACTGTCATCAGTGATTCACACCTATCACTTGTCCGGTGCATGTATTTCCACTTTGGATTAATGGATTATTAATTGCGAGACAATTAGTATAACATAAAACCAAATTAGAAATATCGTCTCCCCCTATGGACAGGACCGCAGGCAGCCTTCCCTCATGGATGGTTCGTATCTGCGATAGTTGTTACACATCTGCTTCAATCGGTTCCTGGATACTTAATCATAGCAATGAAAGCTTGGAAGGTTAGATAATTCGACCGTAACAAGTTTGAAACCGATATCCACGATCCTTAAGAAATGGTTTATCCTGTCATCCAATTGAGAAAACCATAAGAAACACAAAATGTCGCAAAGGGATTATGACTTATTCCGTCGATGGAATTGTACTGGTTAGCAGAACTCTCGCGCAAGAATCCAAAAGTGGCAGAAAGGTATCCGATCAATCCCAAACCAAACAAAGAGTAGAGCTGTTTACCTATTGAAGTTATTTCTGTCAGGTGAATAAATCAGATT
>JBGPBQ010000288.1:0-5012 GCA_041481345.1 Anaerolineae bacterium | reverse complement strand
CGGAGATACATTATTGAGATGTTTCTCGTAGAATAATTTCTACCTTGAGATCTCATCTTTCCAATGCAATTATTTTAGAACTGTATCATAATCAACTCGACTTATCATCGCTCGATAAAATCCCGTATGGACAGGGATGTGGATCACCTTTCCTTGCTTCATACTGCGGGATTAATACGGGAACAATTCGGGTACAGATATGCTAACACAGTACGGTGATTTTGGAACAAAATAGACGTAATAGACGGTTTTTTTCCCTTTTTCCCCTACCTGCTCCTCTATCGCACTGAAGAAGTCGCGAGTTCGAATCCCGCCAAGTCCACTTGAATACCCCCAGGTGTCCAGGCGATGCCGCACAGGGTCATCGACACTTAGGGAATGTATTCAATTGTTGATCGCCCCCTATGTTCGCTTTTAGTCTTCTAACCCCCTTATCATAACTAGCTTTCAAACGAGCAGGGTATAGGTGTTGAAAACCTATTAATATGGTGGTTTGGACTTTTCCCCAACAAAGGGGTACCAGGCATCCCACAAAAAATGAGTAATGTGGAAGAGTGAATAGATACATGATGAACACAGAGTGGTCTTGCACATCTAGGTGGAATAATAAACAGTGACGGTGTAATTCTGATCGTTGCTGAGGAAATCCATCTATCTCCTTTGACTTTCATTACACATCATGCGATAATGTGAATAATTTCATAATCTCAACCCATCACAATCCGGTAACAAATTCTACGCGTCTCCTCACTGCTCAACTACCAGCCAGAGACAGTTTATTCAAAACCTATCCTGTCGCTCTTCAGCTTTGGAGGATGCCATGTTAAATCGAATCTCCTCAAACTACCGGCTTCATATCCTTATCACCCTGATAGTGCTTTCCATCCTTTTTCTCACCTACTGCTCTAAGCCTACTGCCACACCAACCCCCATTGACCTGATCCAACCTGGAGATACTGTCAATGGTGTACTCGTTACCATTGGCAATGAGGATAGCACCTTCGGGTTTGATCTCCCCTGCACCCAAAAAGATAATATCTACACTTGCACCACCACTTTTGGCAACCCCACCAACGTAACCGGTGCTGTATATGGCTTTACCCCTGAAGAGGTCCAATCCAAGTGGGATACTTTTATCTATACCGTCACCATCGATGGACAACCCGTCGACCTTCCTGCTTTTGGAACCATCGACTTCGTCCATGAACAGACAAAGTTATACATGCGCGCTTACAACATTGTCCTCATTGGCACCGAGCCGATCACCCTCTCTGTCCACGATAAAGGCAGCGTCTCTGACGAAAGCTAGGAAGAGGACACTCTCATCGTCTTCGAATCTGCGGCTGTGGATGACCTTATCCAACCACTGTCCACTGCTACTGAACGCCTGGGGCAACACCCATATAGCTCCCAAGAAACCAGCTTTGATCTGCTTTTATACCTACCTGATGAATATGGAAAAGACCCACAGGTAACCTGGCCCCTGATCCTTTTCCTGCATGGTGGACCGAACGTCACCAGCCTCGACTGGGTGCGCACCGAACCCATTGCTGTCCAACTGGATGGTGAGTTTAAATTACCTTTTATAGTCGCCTCACCCCTCCACACTGGGGAGTACTCGCACTGGTCTCAACCTGAAGTGATGGATGAACTTCTTACCCTGCTCGAAGAACTACAAACCCTTTTCATTATCAACCCAGATCAGATTTACCTAGCTGGTTTTATTGAAGGCGCCAATGGTGTTTGGGAGCTTGGTCTTGCCCATCCAGAATTATTTACTGCCCTCGCTCCGGTTGGTGGATATATCGGTTATCCCTTCACTGTTCCTGAAAATATTTGCGACCTCAAAGACATGCCTATCTGGGCATTCCACAGCGAAAAGGATACGCTTGTGCCTCCCAACGCTCAACAAATGCTTGTCGATGCCCTCAAAACTTGTGGTAGCAATACCATCCAGTTCACCGTTCTACCCAACGCCGCTCATAATATCTTTTTCACCGTCTTTGCAGATCCGAACTTGTATACCTGGATGTTAGAGCAAAGTAAATAAGTAGAACTTAGGCGGTGAAAATGCGAGCATCGAATGAGGCATATGCCAGTAGGAGCACACTGTGAAAATATTTCGGATATGGATTGTGATATAAAAGATTCATACTCAAAATGAAGACAGTTACAGGCGGGTTTCGCAACGAATCAACATTTAGCAGAACAAATATTGCTAACAGTAGTCACATCCATCCCATACATAAAGGAGAATGACCATGAAAAAGTTCATCTATCTAACACTCATTGCGTTATATTCCATTATTGTAAGTGGATGTGGAAAAGCAACACAGCAACCTATCGAAGCAACACCGAATATTAGCGATCAGATGATCAATCCTGGGGAAAAGATTGGCGATTTTCTCATCACCACAGGGGAGGGCGAAGATGTTGTCTTCGTATCGAAACTCCACTGCCCTTATGATACCAGCACAGGTATAGAATCCTGTGAACAACCTATAGGCACAAAGGTTAATGTCGGAGAAGGTATCTATGATGATAACCCTACTAGCGGTAAAACCCTAGATGAATACTGGTCGGAACAAACACATGAGATGTTTATTGAGGGACACCCCATCAACCTTCAAGCCTTTGGAACAATTGATTTTAATAATCCTGCAGTTGGCACAGTGCGTGTTTGGAATGTGGTTATTGTGACCGACAAGCCTGGCAAGATAACAGCTCACTCAGCAGGGGTTGTGGGTGGGGATCCTTTTGACTATACAGCAGCACTTACGTTCACAGCGCCGTGAATGAATCAACTTTACTCGACAAGTACATTACTTTATAAAATGAATAGCTACCCAACACTACATACAACCGACGCCACGCCTCTGCGCTTAGCGGTGCGAGCAAAACATCATGAAATCGACCAACGAAAGTGCTATAGTATTATTTACATGAATGATTTGGGGGGCTTCCCAGATCAACGGGAGGGAACGTGATTCGCAAACAAGTTCGCCTGATGTTGTGTATCTTATTCTCGATTGCCATCCTATATGCTTTTGTAACATCTCAAACAGAGATTGCAGCGACAGCCACGCAAGGAGCAGTAAACATTATCACCACCCTTACAGCTCAAGCCCCCACTGCTACTCAAACATTCGTACCATCGACCGTGAAGCTGATCGAGCCAGGTGGCAAGATTGGCGAGATGGTGGTAAGGATCGGGCGATATGATAGCGCGGATATTTCTACTATCTTCAATTCATGTTCTGCCATGATTGACGAGTCTGACCCGTCTGTCATTGTCAGAGAATGTACAGTCCTAGGGACGGATTATTTGTTTATCGGGTATGGAATGTTCGCCTCTTCGCCAGATGAAATCAATATAGATTGGGATTCATATTCCTGGGAGCTGTATTTGGATGAATTATCTGTTGATCTGCCTGCATTTGGAACGTTCGATGATAAGTGGGAGGGTTATACGCGTCGTCAATGGAATATCGCCATTGAGAACCCCTCTCCAGGAGCGCATGCTCTACGTTATGTCATTACATCAAAGGATAGTTCTGACGAGTTTTACGATGTGACCTGGAAATTCACCATTGCTGAGCATGCAGCACCGACTACCACAGCCATTACCATCCCGAGCATCACCTATCCTGCACTCTCAACCGGCCCTCTAACAGGTCAGCACCCATATACATCTCAGGGGCAACTCAATTTCCTGCTTTATGTGCCGGGTGATTATGGCAAAGATTCCTCCCAAAAATGGCCAGTGATCCTGTTCCTACACGGGGTTGGTGAACGTATGGATAATCTAGAGCATGTCCGAGGGATCGGATTGCCGAATGCGCTGGAAAGCCAGACTGATTTTCCCTTCATCGTGGCATCGCCCCAACTGATCGGTGGCGCATCAAGGGATTATTGGTCTCATCCAGCGGTGGTGGAGCTGCTGTTTGGTTTGCTGGAGGAAATCCAGACGAAGTTATCCATAGACCCAAGCCGCATATACCTGACTGGGATCAGCCTGGGGGGTGGAGGCACATGGGAGATTGGGCTGCAATATCCAGGTCATTTTGCCGCGCTGGTTCCAGTAGCGGGTTACTATGGCTATCCATTTGGGGTGCCTGATAATATCTGCGACTTGAAGGATGAACCGATTTGGGCGTTCCATGGGGCAAAAGACGAGGTAGTCCCGCTGGATGCAGAACAGGGATTGGTGGATGCACTGAAAGCGTGTGGTGGCAATGTTCAATTCACGGTATATCCAGAGGGTGGGCATGAAATCTGGGATCAGGCTTATGCCACCCCTGAGCTATACACATGGATGTTGGAACAGGTCTTGAAGTAATCCTGTATCATAAAGCTCTAGTCATTGCCTGTAAGGTGCAAATATTCCGTCCATTCAGAATGCACAAAAAAATCTCATTAACCCAAAAGTAATACCTAAGAAATTCTATGGATGAGTGAAGTAGCCAGGACAGCTATAGTATTTTTAGATGAATGATTTTGGGGATTCCCAAACCAAATGGCGGGGTCGTAAATAAAAAACCATCCCACCTCGCAAATGAAGCGAGTTGCTTCAAATCAGAAAGGAGACCTATGTCATCACAGCCTAAAGGATATGTAGACACAGTTTACCTGGACACAGTTCAAAAACTGTTAAACAACTTCAAGCGACTTACGTACGAACAAATGCGTGTGCGACCAGGACAGAAGGTGCTTGATGTGGGTTGCGGTCCAGGCACGTATACGGTTCCACTTGCACAACAAGTGAGTCCATCAGGTCAGATTATTGGCGTAGATTACGACACCATGATGATTGCGGAGGCTGAGCAACGCGCTCAGAAAGCTGGGGTAAGTGCCTGGGTAATCCATAAGTGTGCAGATGCCATTGAACTACCATTTGAATCGGATTACTTTGACGCATGCCGTGCTGAAAGATTGTTTGAGCATTTGCTTAATCCTGCGAAAGCATTATCGGAAATGGTACGGGTAACCAAATCGGGCGGGTGGATTGTCGT
>JBGPBQ010000287.1:0-5026 GCA_041481345.1 Anaerolineae bacterium | reverse complement strand
TCTTTGGGGCACCAAGACTTACGCGGCCTTGGCATCCGTCATCGATACGGCTGAATTATCTGGCGTTCGGGCTTTTGAGACGATTTTGTCCCTTTTTGGTCCACCTGCACTCCCATTTCCCAGTATCGGTGAGTAATTACTTGTCAAGAGGGCATCATAGGTTCTTACTATGCCTGAAGATTATTCTATGAGTAGGTTTGATATAGAGGAATGTCAAGACCTATATGAGAGTGGTCACTGAAGACTTGACGCCGCTGCAATTGGACGGAATTTTAGGTCGCCACCCACGATGTCTGGACTACGAAAAACGCGGAAAAGAACTACCCCCTCTGTGAAGTCCAGCTGTCAGCAATCAGCCGTCAGCTATTAGCTAAAAAAAGTGGTGGAATGATTAAACCAACCACCCACGAATAGGTATGTGGTTTTTGGAACACGAATTGCTCGAAAATATACGAAAAAAGTAAATAAATTACATCCTCCTACCTCCCCCAGATAAAAATCGATTTGGGGGAGGAGGTGTATTTTATCCTCTCCCGGGCTATACATGAAAAAAATAAATGTTGGGGAGTTCTATTTTCTCCTCGCCCGGTTTATACATACGGACATAAATGGGGGAGGAGAAAAGCTTACCAGAAATGGTTTGAAATGTTTAGAGTAGGTTGCCACAAGGCCGGAACAATCACCGGTCTCATACGCTAATAACGAAGGGAATTCCTTATTAGAAGTATACAGTCGTTGGGTTGATCGGGTTGTTGCTACTCTGGGGAAAACTCGTGTGTTTATTCTCCTTTGATGGAGATTTTCTTCTCGAGGCGCTGCAAACGATGCTGGAATTCTGACTTCCAGATCCGGGTTTCAGCGGTCGGAAGGTTGGCAGTCTCGAGGATTTCAAGCGCTTCAAGAGTCCATTTGAGTGCCAGATCGAGGTCGAGGGCGTGGTGTTCAAAAAACTTGGCTAATTCCTCGTAGGCATAGATCCTCCTACGGGAAGCAGCCTGTTCCCAGAGGGGAAGAGCAGCAGTGTAGTTGTTGTTATGCTTGTGCAGCAACGCCAGGCGCATAAGGGTATCGGTGAATATTTCATCTGGGAGGTCGGACGTTATGCACAGCTCATATAACTCGGTGGCTCTATCAATGTGACCGAGGTCCTCCAGCAGCCGGGCAATGGCGGCAAGATCGATTGTCTCAGTGGTTTGCTGCGAGAAAGGGTCCTCGAGCAAGGAAGAAGTGTGGTTCAGCAAAGCGGCTAGAGAGACCACATCCATAGCGTTGTGATAAAACACACGCTGCAGCGGGCGGGCGTCACCATCCCGCAGGTAATCGAAATAAATTTGGGGGATCATCCACCCAGGGATCTCCTCGTCGGTACGGCTGGCACGCAGGATCTGAACTTCCAGGTTTGCCAATGTGCGGGATGGAAGGCGATCGCGCCACAAGCGGCGGGCCAAATGCAGCAAATCCACATGAGAGAAATCTCTAAATGGTGATTTCCAACCTTGTAGGGTATAGCGGGTGTCTAATAAGGGGATATCAAACGCTTTTCCGTTGAAGCTTACAATCGTGCGACAGGGGGCGATGAACTCCTCAAGTGCCATCAATAGGGCGGGCTCCTCGAGTGGATCGCGCATGAAAAACTGAGCTAAATGAAATCCATCGGGTGTATAGCGACCGGCACCAACGAGGAAAGCAAACGTCCCGGTGCCACCTGCCAGACCGGAGGTCTCTGTATCCAAAAACACCAAATCCTCAGGATTTTGCTCGGCAATTTCCACAACCCCGGCCCATTCAGCGATGGTCAACGGTTTGGTGGTGATGCGTAACCCGACCTGCCCGTGAATATAATCCACCGGAAAATCTTGCTCGATAAGATAGGTGCTGCCATTGCCAGCTTCGATGAAACGCCCAGCCACGATTTCCTCAACCGGGAAAGTTTTAGCCGGCTGACGTGTGGGCAGGTCTTTGGCACCAACCTTCACCCCCAAGGATTTAAGGCGATCGGATAATGTAGGCATCACTTATCTCAGTAAATAGTCTCTATCTATAAAAACATATAATGATAACCCAAATCATCAGCTTTTACTTTATATTATCTTTATTCTAGAGATTTATTTTTGGAATTCAAATTCTGCTGCTCAATAGGTCATAAGAAGCTCATGTCTTGATTAATTACTAAACATAGCATACCCGGTAAAAATTCTCATAATTAGTTTTATTTTTATCCATAATAAAGGTATAATCATTTTTTCCCAATGATATCAATAGATTATTTTCATAGCGGCTGGCGCGGCTTAAATAATAACCATTTGGGTAAACCAGGGTTAATCATTCTATGAAAATCAAAGCTCAACTGGAACCCGGTAAGGTTGCATTAGTAACGGGGGGGTCTAGTGGGATTGGTAAAGCTATTGCGTGTAGATTGGCTGAACGTGGCATGGATGTGTGGCTGGTGGCGCAGCGTAAGGATATATTGGATTGTGCCCAAGGGGAGGTTGTGAACCACCAAAAGAATCCAGACCAGGTTATTGCCACGGTCTCAGCTGACGTCTCAGATTGGGCTCAGGTTCGAAAAGCGCTCCTTTATATCACTGAAAAGTCAGGCGTTCCCGACCTGCTTGTCAATTCGGCCGGGGTTGCTCACCCAGGCTATGTACAGGAACTGGACCTCAATATCTTTACCTGGATGATGGAAGTAAATTATTTTGGGACCGTCTACGTGACGAAGGAAATCCTCCCTGCCATGTTGAAAAGGGGTTCAGGTTTCATAGTAAATATATCCTCTGTAGCCGGTTTTATAGGCACATTTGGCTATACTGCGTATGGGGCGTCAAAATTTGCGGTGCGCGGATTTTCTGACGCGCTGCGAGCCGAAATGAAACTGCACAATATAGGGGTTTCGCTGGTCTTTCCTCCGGATACTGAAACCCCTCAGCTCGAATACGAGAGCAGCATCAAACCAGCGGAAACGAAAGCCCTGGCTGGCAATACCAAGGTAATGTCAGCGGATGAGGTAGCAGGGGAGATCATCAAGGGGATTAGGCGCGGTAAATATTTGATATTACCGGGACTTGAAAGCAAAATCCTTTATCGATTGAATGGTGTTTTGGGAGGGGGATTAACCTATTTCATGGATCAAATAGTCGCCAAAGAATATAAAAGAACCAAATCAACAAAGACGAAAGAGGCATAGATCATGGATATATTCGATAAGTGCTACTGTTTTACGAAGGCGAGGGAATACATGGCATCGGGTTATTATCCTTACTTTATCCCGATGCAAGGGAATGAAGGGAGCGAAGCTATATTTCAAGGGCGGCGGCTGATCATGTGTGGTTCGAATAATTACCTGGGGCTTACTACCCATCCCAAAGTTAGGCAGGCAGCGATTGATGCGATCAATGTATACGGCACCAGCTGTACGGGCTCGCGCTTTCTCAACGGCACCCTGGAGCTTCACGAGCAGCTGGAACATGAGCTGGCAGACTGGGTGGGGAAGCAGGCTGCATTGGTTTTCTCGACCGGGATGCAGGTCAACCTAGGGACGATCAGCTCAATCGTCGGTAGAAATGATGTGGTGATCCTGGACCGGGATGACCATGCCAGCATCGTCGATGGCGCCAGATTGGGTTGGGGTAAGGTGAAGCGCTTCCAGCACAATAATGTGGAGGACCTAGAAAAGGTGCTGATTAAAGCAGGGGACAAGGGCGGGAAGTTGGTAGTGGTCGATGGTCTGTTCAGTATGGAAGGTGATATTGCCCATTTACCCGAAATCACGAAGGTCTGTAAAAAGTATGGAGCACGATTAATGGTGGATGATGCCCATGCATTGGGTGTATTGGGAGGCGGAAGGGGTACGGCAGCACAATTCGGTTTGACAAACGAGGTAGACCTGATTATGGGAACTTTCAGCAAATCGCTGGCATCCCTGGGTGGGTTTATTGCGGGGGATGATGACATCATTCATTACATCAAGCACCATGCCCGATCGTTGATCTTCAGCGCGAGCATCCCTCCGGCAAATGCGGCCACGGCGTTAGCGGCTTTACAGGTGATGCGGGAAGAGCCCGAGAGGGTACAACGGGTGAATGATATCGGCGCTTATATGCGGGATCAGTACCACCAGCTTGGATTTAACACCGGCAATTCAGTCTCACCGATCATTCCAATCTATATCGGGGATGATCTGCGGGCAGCGATCATTTGGAAAGCCATGTTTGAAGCAGGCGTGTACGTAAATATGGTTGTTGCGCCGGCGGTTCCTGAAGGCAAACAGCTGTTGCGCACAAGCTACATGGCAACACATACTGACGACCAGTTAGCCAAAGTTTTGGAAATATTCTCCCAGGTTGGGAAGCAGGTCGGTATTATCTAACAGAACCGATTTATCCGATAGAATGCAGGATTGCCGGAGCGATATCGGCCAGATTGTGTTTTGCGCGGGAGGCGCGAGCCAGATCCAGGTGGTGGATAAAGGATCCACGCAGCTCTGGTGAACCGATGACCAGCAGGGGGACGTCATTGCGCGTATGGCGACGCGTGCTCAGATCTTCAAGGTTGCCGTGATCTGACGTGAGCATGATCAATCCATTTTCATCATCCCATTCACTTAACAAGCTACCCAAGACGGTGTCAAGAATTTCGAGTAACGAGCAGGCTGATGGCATGTCTTGATGATGACCGGCAACGTCAGTGAGCCAGTATTCGAAGATAGACAGGTCAGATTGTCCTGCCAGCTTACGAAGACGTTCTCCAGCCTGAGTGGGAGTGAGGACAGGGGTTTCCACGTAACCCAGGTGGGTCTGCCAACCTTCGGCGGTGAAATCAGCGGAGATGGCATTGCCAGCGAATAAATCGGACAGGTTCTTTAGATGGAAGCCAGCTTGATTAACCGAGAATGCGATCACCCCTGGGAGGCGGTAGCCAATATCAATCGACTCAAAATAGCGGGGTGGAAATGCGTTCAAAAGCGAAGCCGTTTTACCTTGACCCTGTAGCTGGGTGATCAGTGTGCCCTGCCTGATCAGATCGA
>JBGPBQ010000286.1:0-5036 GCA_041481345.1 Anaerolineae bacterium | reverse complement strand
GATGGATTAGTTCGGGCCTCGACATGACCAGCAGCTTGGATGTCACCAATCCGACCCCGGGATCTTGCTCGAGTGGCGTTAATAAACCCGTGAGCCACCCCGGCTGCACACGCGTGTCCTGGTTCAGGAATACCAGAGTCTCACCTCTTGCGTGACCCGCTCCCTGGTTGCAGGCTGCTGCGAAGCCTAGATTTCTATCATTCCGGTATAACCTCACCTCTGGCCAACTCTGCTCAACAATTTCAGCGCTGCCATCGGTGGAGGCGTTGTCAACCAGGATGATTTCATCATCCGGCGAGGTTCCTTGGAGGATTGAATCGATACACGACCTCAGATAGTCAACACCGTTATAAGAGACGACTATAATGCTTGTTCGCACAGGAATTCAGGAAGAATCAGCGTTGATATTGTGTCAGTGGTCGGCGATGATAGAGTTGAACCTGACCATTATCGTACACCCTGTTTTGGCCATCTGTTTCAGGCAGGCTGACCCCCGATCGATTGGCTCGCAGGCGTGTGAGCTCTGAAATAAGCGTATATGGCGATGGGGATTGTAACACTCCATATATATATTGGTATGGGATAATCGGGCGAAATCCTTCCCAAAAATAGTATGTCCTCGGAAGATGCTCCGATGTATCCACCCACACCTGCTGCTGCTGAATTTCATTGTTATTGATCCACTTCGCAGGGGCTAATTCCGCTGGGGTATAAAACAACCACTGGTTACCTAACACAGGGTCATTGGTCACTTTCAAAACCACCATCGCTGCCCCAAATATGAAGATCAGCACAATTGAAATGGATGCGATCACAGCTAAATGCCGCTTGCGGACCACCAATTTCCGGAAATCCTGAGCGATTAGATCGGCGACCATAATGCTGCTGAACAATGCCAGTGGGGTGAACATGCGCATCTGTAGGTTGGAGTTCAAGAAATTAGAATAATCAGCCACCATTCCAAATGCCGCCAGAAAACCAAAAGCACTGTACATCAGCCAGAGCAACCACCGCTTCTGGTCCATTTTGGAAAGGTTGAACAGCCCAATCCCCCAGGCTACTAGGCTGACGATAACGATTAACCACTGCAATCCGGTTAGCATCAGGTAGATTGGCTGGCTGCGCCAGGCCATGCTGAATGCCTGATAGCTTGATGGAGTTTCTACTTGTTGTGTGCCAAATAGTAGTAAGCTGATCTTATCAGTCAGAGATGTAAAAATAGAATAAAACTGAATGGCTGGTCGGTAAGTGTAGTTGATAAAGATAAATACCAGCACGAAACACGCCATGGAGACGACGATCAGTCTCTGTAAGGTCTGCGATTTTGTTTTGTCATCTACCTGCCTTCTCACACCCAGCCTGTTCAGCACCCAGCCCCCCACAAAGCTGAGCAGGATCGCACTCATAAAGGTAGCCGCAAAATACACATTGTTTGCGATAAATGCCCAGAATGTGAGGTAGAAAAGCGATACATAAATAACTAGCTTGGTAGGCTTTTGAATCTGCTGGTAGCTGCGTGCCAGCAGGAATAACATCAAAAGTGCATAGGTCCATATGTATTTTTCATGCCCCCCCCGCACCACGTAAAACAAAAAATCTGGCTGCAGGAATAACAAGAACACTCCCAACCCGGCCGCAGCAGCCGAATCCAAAAATTCCCGATAAGTGATAAATGCAACCAGGGCCAGCACGAACACCCAGATAGCCGAGCCCAGTTGGATGTCTTGGACCTGGAGGCCTGTGACCTCGCTGATCAAGGTTAGAACTGCTGAGTACGCATATCCATTATTGTACGCTCCAATATATTCCAGCTTTCCGGAATTAACCATCCCAATCGCCGCGGTAGTATAGCTGCTGGCGTCCCCTTCCATGGACCACCCGCCAAAACGCAAGCTGTAATACAAGCCTGCCAGCAGTGCAAAAACCATCAATATAACTACCAGGGTAGCCGATTGCGAATGGAAAGATTTCTGCTCTCGCATCATTTTGGTCCTGCATCCATCTTATCGGGAGAAGGTGCTTGGATGTGTGCCTCTTCGCTCAGCGAGCGCATCAATACCCAGCCTGCTAGACCACCAATTACTACCACGCTGGCTAATAGCACGATCGCTTGCCAGGGGTCAATTACATTAAACGCGCTTATTTCTTCTTGCAATGTGGTGGATTGTGCCGGTTCGACTTGGGTCATCTGTTCTGCTATCACAGCAGTACCATCTGCATTTTTTAGATCTACCATGCTGGCGCGGATCTGGAGCTTCCATTCCCCAGCCGCCTCCGGTTCCCACTGGAAGCTTACTGGCGTGGTCTCCCCCGCCAGCACAGTGACGGTCTGTGGTTCGGTCCAGCGGATCTCCTCCCCAGCCTGAGACGTCCCCAGGGATACCAGTACCTGGTTGGCGTCTTCCAGTCCTTCGTTGCCCACTGTCACTTGCAGCTCCTGGCTCACGTACTGGGTGCGGGGTTCACCCGTGGGGGTTTTCGGGTCGATGCTGATCTTCAATTCCGGCGGGGTTAATGGCAGTAGCTCGAACCTCCCCCCAGGGCTCCCCGCCTTCAGCTCCGACCCGCTGCTGGGGTTGATGATCGACTGCGTTACCCACGGCAAGTAATTCAGCTGTAATGCATCGCTATAAGTCACCAGGTATTCTCCCGCTGCTCTCCCCTGCACGCCCAGCCAATCCACTCCGCTGACCGTGAAATTTGGATTAAGCTCCAGCATGAAGCGGAATCCATCGGCTGTTTGACGGTAATTACGCAATATTGCGCCTGAAATGCGCATCTCAGCACCTTCGAATTGAGCTAATAAAGCTTTAAAATCCTCGGGGCCAGCTGTTAGTAGGTTCTGATCTAGTTGCTGGCCAAGTGCCGACCAATTTTCATGATTAGTTGGAGGGTTACTCTCGTATAAAGAGAGTGGCAGTGTTGCCCGCTTGACGATGGTTTCACCATTTCCAGAATACACCATGAAATCCGGGTTTGAATTGATCTGCTGGGCCAACACATTATTTTTCAGGTATTGCCACTCGTCCAGGTAACCGTCATTGTTGCGATCAAAATACTGGATTGCATTCTTCCCATCGATATTCCAAATTCCCCACTGCGACCCGAACAGGTGCAGCTTGTGGTCAATTGGACTGATATAGATCCAGGGTTTCGCCGGACCAGCAAAGTTCCGCTCTGCCCTGAACCCTTGCGTAATTATATTAAAGTATGCCTCTGGTGATGTCGCTGATGCGCCAATCATATATTTCAGGCTGGCAGATCTCACCTCAGGGCTAAGATCAGCATGTAGTATTGGGTCCACACCTTCCAGCGGGTCCCACTCCCAGATGCCTTCCGAGCTCACATAAGCTCGGTTTTCGCGCGCTATAAAAGTAGTTAGCTTCCAGTTATGGTCGGTGACCCAACCCGGGAATTCGGCATACGGCACTTTACGCAGTACAAAATCTTTGAACTGTTCCACTTCGTCAATCGTGTAGTTACCTGCCAAGCCCACTTTATAATCCCAATTAAGTGTGTCCTTACTCGCCATGCTCCAGCTATAGTAAATATTTTCAACAGCTTGGTCAACGGAATACCCCCAGGGGACCGCAAGCCCTGGGTCTCCCGCTGTGAAATAAAACATGCGTATGTTCAGCTCCGGAAATGCATCACGGTTTTCGTTTAGATCATAGTAAGCTAAAGGGCACTCAAAACTAACATCATTTACTATACCTTTCTCAATATAATAATTGTCATGGCAGAATTGCCCATGACCGATAGGAGTTCCGCTTAACCCAGCCCCTTGAATTTTGCCGTTTACCCAGTCAATAACGATAAACGGTGGCAAATCAAAGGCTCGTAAATTATCAGCAGTCGTTTCATCCGGAACAATTGGGACAGGTAAGAAAGGGAAGTAAGCCTGTTTAAAAGGCTTGGTAACATAATTGCCTTCATTGCTCTCGATCACTGAGCGCTGGAAATTCATGTAGGAAGGAGTAGATGCTAATAATCTATTTAATACATAGTCAGCAATTCCGTCATTACCGGCCACAGCTTCATATTCAGCATCTACCTTTCCATCATGCTTCATCGCACTTTGCCTAATTTCGTCTGGCATTCCAGCGAACATTGGGTATGGTCCATCAAACTCAAAGTGCAGGTTTAAATTCAATTGCCCACCAGGCAACACCCAGGTTGAGTCCGAAAGGATTTGGGCAGACCAGTATGGACTCTCGGTGATTTTGACCTGAGTACCGGTTCGCTCATACTTCACCCGTCTATCACCATTTTGATCATCGTACACAGACGCTGTTTCACGCCCATCTCCAACCTTGTAGACTACGATCAGCTGGATGCTGCCATCCCCACCGATATCATACAACCAAATATCGTTGCTGAAATCGGTGGCTTCACGCCAGTCTACTGAGGTTTGCATATCGCTACCCTGGTCCACAACGTAGATCAGGTCGTGACCAGTTGCGAATGCGCAGTCTATGATGGTTAATTCGGGCTTTCCGTCTCCATTCAAATCTTCCTGACTAATTTTATTGACCAGGATCTCAGTTGATTGAGCGAGTGCTGGAGATTTCCTTATGAAAAGGCAGGCGAGTATGATTGCTAAACAAATTGCCAAAGTTAATTTGAATATTTGTTTCATCGGCTTTTTTTAGTACTCAATAACCATAAATGTACTTAATTATCCAAATAAATCTGAATTAAATGTGGGTGTACTGCCTTCACAATTATCTTGCCAACTATTTCTTGGTGGGACCACTGCTTTAATGTCTTAATCAATTCCAGCTTCATTTTCGCTTTAGTAATAGAACCGCCTACAATCAGGTAAATATCCCTACCAATCCTCAAAGTCTCTTCGAGCATCAAATCAAGCAGTTCTCGGGGTAATTTCTCCCAGAAATTACCAATCACTACCGTTTGAAAACTTCCTTCTATGAATGGTGTAGCGATACCCAGGAGCCAATATAGTGAGCTATCGGCAGATTTACCTTTCATTTGATTATAAATTTCTAAATCTGGCTCCAAAATACAATCTGGAT
>JBGPBQ010000285.1:0-5057 GCA_041481345.1 Anaerolineae bacterium | reverse complement strand
GCATGGCTTCCCGGCTTGCATCTGGATCCCTGCGTTTAACGGCTTCAAAGATAATCTTGTGGTTATACTGCCCATGTTGTGCAACACCTTTGATTAGGGTAGTCAGGATTCTTTGTTCGCGCAGCAAGTTAATAATCGGATCTAGGAGAGCTGGAATAATTGGATTCTGGGTGGCTTCCGCTAAGGCCAGGTGAAAGTCTAGGTCGGCCTCAACAAATTCCTCAACATTGTCTATAGCGGCTTCCATCTTGTCCATGGCTTCTTGCATCGCAGCGATATATTCATCGGTAATCCGAGTGGCAGCTAGGGCGGCAATTTCCGGTTCCAAAATCTCGCGTACTTCCACCATATTCATAAAACCTTTGGTGGAATCGAATTTCATAAGTAAATCCAGAGTATGACGGACTAAATCGTTGGTTCCGTTAGCGATAAATGTCCCCCGCCCCATAAGGATTTCCACCAATCCCTTCTCGTGCAGGGCTTTGATGGCTTCCCTCACGGCAGTTCTGCTGACTGCAAACTGCTCAGCCAACTCTCTTTCAGAAGGCAGCTGGTCGCCTACTTTTAGCTCCCCAGACACGATGCGCTGCTCAATCTGTTGTACTATTTGTTCGTACAAACGCTCATTTTGGATGGGTGTGTACATATGTAATTTATAGAGTAACTGGTATGATGTTTATACCATTATACCATTGGAAAAAATAAAGTCAATCACCTAAAGTGAAAATCTACCATTGAGGTTAGTTATTTTCATAATTATTCTCAAGATACAATCTAGCTGAGGTGAGATTTATTGCTGCCAAAAATAGTTGCAGTAATGCTCAGGCGCAGACTTATACAACGGCGGGTGGAGATAATGAACAAAACCACGGGAATCTATGCTTAGTGTTGATAATAAAATGGAGCTAGAACAGGCCAAACCGGATCTATCCAGGTCAGATAGTGCATCAGGGTTATCTTTTTCACGATCCAGAAAACCCATTCTCTAAGCATTTGAGCATATAAAACCCCTTCTGGTAGAATAAAGATGTGAATGAAAGATTCCGCTTCCTATTTGTTGGACTATACGCTTGGGTAGCTGCTGTGTTTTTGGGTGGAACTTTGCTTGATAAGGTGTATGCCAATAATCTAAAAGGCGTTCTTGGATCCTCCGAACGCGCAATGGTGTTTTCTGAGATTTCTGATATCTTGCTTTGCATCGGTTTCGTCTTAGTTATTGCTGGAATCGGAGCAATTGCTGTTTCTTGGAAATCAAGGATTGCTAGGAATCTATTTATTGCTAGCCTGGTTGTCCTTTCTTTTGAAATCTTGATTCCAGTTTTTTCTGCTTTATTTAAGAACACACAAGAATTATCCTGGATGAGACTTTTGCCTAGCGGAATAGCATCTATCCTGGCATTTATCGGAATGTACACATTTTACAGACAGTAATTGAATTTGCTGTTTTCTCCGAGTATGGATGTTTATCCGGTCGAGCAGAGGACGGGAGATGCACTTCTGGTACTTGGTGACGATGCCGGGCGAACAGGCGCAGGGTTTGACCGGTCACCAAAGTAGCCGCACGGACAGGCGTGCAGTCCAATACAACGGTGGCTGGGAAATAGTGAGGTAATAGGAACAACATGGGTAATATTATGATATCCCATTAGATTTATCTATCGTTCTCCTGATCGAGAAAACCCATCCTCCAAACATTGGGACATAATCTCTCGACATGAACTTTTTTTCACCAGTACTCATCAAATTAGAAACCCGCATGTTTTATTCCCAGTCTTCCAAGTAAGGCAGTTAGATCACGTTCACCCCCTATCTTTGAAGAAAACTGATAATGCGTCTGATAAATCGTCAGTAAAGTTAGGACAACGAAAATATTCAGCCAATTTCTCAATTTCTATTCTTGATATTTCATAATGGCTTTCGATTTCTGTTTCAAAATCAATGGAGTACTTCGTGATGATTCTTTGTTCATCAGACCATTCCGAAAGAAAGAATAACCGCTTACTCAATGAGAATATTCTTCTGTATGTCTTCAGAGCGGAATCGAAATATCCCTTTTCTGGTATCTTTTTGTTATGTTCCAGTATCTAAATGGCTTTACTATATTTTTCACTGCGACTCAAGGTTTTTTCGTCAACTACACCTAACCTCGACAAATCACTGATATGCTTCAAGTCCACAAGCTTGACCTTCTTAGCATATGGATTGGATGAAAGAGCGATCTTCCAAATATAATCCAAATAATCAATTTCCTTATTATGGATAAGCAATTTCAACGCACTGATAACGTCATTCGGAAATCCCTGCTGTTCTAATCCCTCGATCGTCCATTCGGAATCTTCAACAACATCATGGAGCAGCGCAACGATGATTGCTCCTTCGGAATCCATTTGTTCAGCCACATGAATCGGGTGGAATATATATGGGATACCGCCTTTATCAACTTGATCTTTGTGTACTTCATAGGCAATCTTCATTGCTTTGAGCGTCATTTCTGTATAAATCATGTTATTGCATCCATTCGTGAGCCTGGTTATTTCGCGACGAAGAATTGCTCATTTTGTTCAATGCAGCCATCTTATCCCCTCACCTATATGTCTGTAATCACTAGTTTATAGGCATAACACCAGCTCTCACCACTCAACTGGCAATCTCCATGAGTGCCAGGAGCCTGCTTGGAGCTCTCTAACTGCCTTGGTAAACTCATTCATGAGCTTTCTCCTGCATTGACTTGATACTAGCAGCCCGGCTAAGCCTCTCATCTCTCAGCTTTGCTCTCTTGGCTACTAGATCTGCTTCCAGATCTGAATAGTACTGATCCAGCTCAATTTTAGCCATTGCAAGGTGGATCTCTGCTGTCTTCACTCTCTCTTCAGCTATCTGGACAGTATCATAATCTGGCTTATTGATGATATCGTCTTTCGAGTAGGTCTTACCTTCTCGAGCTTTGAGAGATTGTAGTATTTCTCTTTGGACATAAAGAGCTCTCTCAGCAGAGCTGACCAGCATTTCCTGCCTAGTCTTCCTTGGTGATAGTCCAAACGCAGATCTGGCTTCACCCATTTGTGCTGTTTGTGTGAACAAAAACTCTAGCGCACTTGTAAAGTCACAAAAGATATCTACAGATCGTACCTTATACACTAGCAATAGATTCTCTCGTAGATCTTCAAGCTCTGCCAGCTGCTCTCTGACACCATGTAGAGTTGCTACTATATTCTTCGTGAGCTGATCTCTCTCACCTTCCAGCTCTACTGCTTCAATCACTTTCTTTGCTGTCTGTTTCCTTTCCATTGATAAACTCCTTTGTGCTTAGTTGTATTTTGAGTACTCCTAACTGTTGTGAGAGAGTACCTATACCTAAAAATCTATATACTTCGCAGACCCTGCTGAGATCCTGTCTAAGTTATAGAAGTAGAAAATAGTAATTCATGGATCAGTATCTCAAATCTATCGTCCCACCAATTCTCAAACCAAGGTTGTTTTATTGGCAAGGGCCACAAACGAAGATGATCCATTCTTGGACACGCGAGGACGAGTGTATTGACTGGTGACAACTTGGTGTCAGAGTAAACTAGCTCACACCTGGTTAAGATGTGAATATCAATGCGTGCTTGTACTTCCTCAAACCTCCAACGTCCTGGGACGGTATTGGAGGGCTTCTGCCAGGTGAGCGGGCTGGATAGCGTCGCTACCGGCCAGGTCAGCGATGGTGCGCGCCAGTTTGAGGATGCGGTGGTAGGCACGGGCCGACAGCTGCAGCTGGCTCATGGCGGAGCGAATCAGCGTGCGGCTGGTCTCATCCAGCTCACAGAATTGGCGCACCTCGGCCGGGCGCATATCGGCATTGCATTGGACGACCGAGCCATTCAAATCAAAGGGAGCAGGTTCACCTTCGCGACCATCGGTTGGCTGATTGGCGGCAGCGCGGAAACGCTCCCTCTGCCGCTGGCGGGCGGCTTCAACCCTCTTTTGGATTGCCGCGGAAGGTTCGCCGAGGCGCTGGTCGCTGAGCTTGTCATATTCCACCCTGGGCACCTCGATATGGATGTCAATCCGGTCGAGCAGGGGACCAGAGATGCGCTTCTGGTACTTGGTGACGATGCCGGGCGAACAGGTGCAAGCCTTGACCGGGTCACCGAAGTAGCCACAGGGGCAGGGGTTCATCGCCCCCACCAGCTGAAAATTGGCGGGGAAGGTGAGCGAACCCTGTGCACGGCTGATGGTGACAATCTTATCTTCGATCGGCTGGCGCATCACCTCGAGCACGCGCGGTCCAAACTCGGGCAGCTCGTCCAAGAAGAGCACACCCCGGTGAGCTAAGGATATTTCGCCTGGGTGAGGCCAGTTTCCACCACCCACCAGCCCGGCATGGCTGATGGTGTGATGCGGGGAGCGGAAAGGGCGGTTCCGGATCAGGGGCACGTCTGGAGGCAGCTGGTCTGCAACCGAGTAGATGCGGGTCACATCCAGGGCCTCTTCGATCGTCAGGCGCGGCAGGATGCCCGGCATGGCACGCGCCAGCAGGGTCTTGCCCGCGCCGGGTGGACCGACCATCAGCATGTTGTGTCCATTAATCCTGGTACATTACCCAGCATACCTGTTATTTTGATTTTTTGATCACTACTTATGACAACTTTTATATTTAGCCGTTTCATAATCCAGCGTTTATTTTCGAATGTTGGTTGCCAATCTTTCCCCTGCAGCCTTTCCCGGGCCTCATTCGTAAATTGCTCTAAACTCGATAAATCCTCCAAGGTGGGGATATCCGCTAGATAGGATTTTATTTCAACCAATCGGCTTTGAATTTGGGTCCGTTCCTGTTCTATTTGGACCTTTTGACCAAGGAATTCATCCTTACTCATCCCTATATCAGGATCGGTATAAGCTTTAATTAGGTTTTTTAATCGTTGCTCAACCTTAGCATCCGATCTATTCAGCTCATCCAATAAATCTATTTCACGTTGGTTATCCAGCCTGCCTTTATCTATGGCTTGCTGATAACCTTCTTTGATGGTCTCGGGATTTAATAGGAATTCAACAATCCGATCCCATACCGGATT
>JBGPBQ010000284.1:0-5069 GCA_041481345.1 Anaerolineae bacterium | reverse complement strand
GGCCTCAAGACGGAACGCGGGATATCGGTGAATGAGTATCTAAATACCAGCGATGGAGATATTTTTGCGGCAGGAGATGTGGCGGAAGCGTTTGACCCTACACTTGGAAAAGCCATCCTAGATTCGCTGTGGGCACCAGCGCGAAAACAGGGATATATCGCCGGGCAAAACATGGCGGGGCAGAAAATTCCTTACATCAATGGGGTTCCGTTCAACGTCACACGCCTGGCAGGTTTAACCACAACCATCATCGGTGCATTGGGTGGGCGGGATGTAGATGCAGACGTGGTAGGGATTGTACGGGGTGACAGCGAAGGCTGGCGTGAAATGCCAGATGCCATCGTGACCCAGGCTAATTTTGACGTCAATCGTTTGAGAGTATTGGTAGGCGAGAATCATCTCGTTGGAGCACTGCTGATGGGAGACCAAACCCTTTCCAGAGCCGTTCATCACATTATCGTTGACAGAATCGACATTACCCCCATCCGGGATAAATTAGTACAGTCGGGGAACTCCATCATCGACGTGATCGCGGACTTTTGGGCTGAAGCTGCACCTGCCGAAGGTATAAAGGATTATGCAGCAATCTAGCCGGGAACTGTGGTTATCTTTTATCGCAATTGTATTCATAACACTGCTCTACTTGTTCGTGGTGATCATGTTAGGTGGAATCCCAGGGGCGAGCGACTTATTTGGGCACAGTATCGGGATCATTGGGTTCATCCTGATGCTGATGGCTGAGACGCTGTATACATTACGCAAACGCAGTCGAAGCGCCAAGTGGGGGAGGATGTCCACCTGGCTGCAGTTCCACATATTCACAGGGTTAGTCGGACCGTACATGGTCTTGCTGCATACTTCCTGGAAGTTCAACGGCCTGGCAGGGATGGTGATGCTGTTAACAATCATCATTGTCGCCAGTGGCTTTTTGGGTAGATATATTTACACAGCGGTACCGAGAAACGTCGATGGCATTGAAGTTGAAGCCAATGATATGGAACAGCAATTACGCGTCATCGATGGTGAGCTTCAGACCTGGTTAGCCTCACAGCCTGAACTATATCAGTCGTTGTCAAAGCGATTATCCCCAGCGGCGGTCGGGAGTGGAAACAGGCTGGTATTCGGGAGAGCTTTTGAAGAATGGAATGCCAGGTTAAGATGGTGGCGCGCAAGCAGCCGGATGGACCGGAATGCACGGGCGCAAGCCAAGCAGTTCAATGGGCTGCTAAAACGTGAGCGAATTCTACGCAGACAACTGAGCTCAATCGTTATGACCCGGCGGTTGTTGGGGTTATGGCATGCGATCCATATCCCGGTTGGGATGGTGCTGTTCACAGCCGCGATCATTCACGTCATTGCGGCAATCTACTATGCAACATTACTAAGGTAAAATGTAAGCTTACCCTTAAATTCGTGACCACCGGCGATTGGGGAATTCCGCATCACCTGGTTATAAACTTCCTTCGGTTTCCATATTACTACAGCATAACTTTAATCCGATCTGTACGACTATTAAGATGAATGATCGAAATGTCGGACTGGCAAAGCCTCGCAATATATAATAAAATTGACCTTCACCATACTGGAGTGTACCCCAGGCGAATGTCAGCTGACACATTAGAAATCGACCTTTTAAATACGCTTGATCCACAAGCGATCACTGTTATCCATAACCGTTACTATCCCGAGGTTTTTCGTTTTGCGCGCTTCAGGGTGAGCGATGAAGTGACGGCTGAGGATATCGCAGGTGATGTGTTTATGCACCTGCTCGAAGCGGTACACAAAGGTCGTGGACCGGACACAAATTTGAGGGGATGGTTAATCCGAACAACTGCCAACCTGGTGAATAACCATTTCCGGAAAATATATAACCGCCCGAAAGATGAACCAGCTGAGATCCTGGAGAATAATACGGACCTTTTTCTAGCTCAAAATGATCCGGTCATCCTGACGGACCAGGCAGAAAGGTTGCGGCAGCTTCAGATGGCAATTGACGAATTAACCGATGCGCAAAAACTAGTGATCACTTTGCGTTTTGGAAATAGACTTTCTTTAGAAGAGACAGCAGCATTAATGGGCAGAGAGACCAATACAATCAAAGCCCTTCAATACCGAGCCATGCAGGCTCTACGCCGAAAACTTGGCAAAGAGATGATATGAACCAGAGAGAAATTGATGCGTTAGAAAAATGTATAGCACAAACAAAAGCCGGTGTGCCGATTGAGGAATGTATTAACCAATCAGTAGATTTGCCACCGGAGACGATCGGAATCCTTGAGACGGCAAGAGATTTGATGAGTCTCGGGGAAAACCAGGCTTCTGACGAGCTGATGAAGCGAAGTCTGACGCAGTTATTATCCCAGGCAGCAAGGTTAAAAGCTGAGAAAAACCAAGCCAATCCAAAACACATGCCCAACTCCCTCGTAGTGAGGATCAGGGAATTCCTGCAGGGGGGAGCTTCGTTTAGGCCGCTGATCAGCCGGATGGCACTGGTGTTAGGAATCACGGCGCTGCTGATCCTGCTTTCCGGGGGACTGGTGATCACATCAGCGGAGTCACTGCCGGGAGACAGCCTATACCCGGTAAAGCTAGCGGTGGAGGATATCACCGTATATCTGGTACCGAGCAGTGAAATCAAGCAGAAATATGAGGTAAATTACAGCCAGCAACGGGTGGATGAAGTTAATCAGTTAATCGCATTAAAAAGAACACAACAGGTCAGTTTTGAAGGTATGCTCGAAGAAAAGAGCTTAGCCAATTGGATTGTCAGCGGAATCCCCATCACGATCCAGGACAACACAACCTTCGTGGGTGAGTTGAAGGGGACGGAGTCATTTGTGACAGGATCGATGGTGGAGGTGGAGGGGATTACGAACTCACAAGGTGGGGTGACCGCCAATGAGGTTCACTTGCGACAATATCAATTTAATGGCATAGTAGAAAAAATTGATAAGAACAGCTGGCAGATTTCGGGGACTGAATTAGCGATTACACCACGCACCCAGATCGAGGAAGGGATTAAAGTGGGGGATGAGGTGAACGTTGTGATCCGCTCGGAAGATAATGGGTTGTCTGCTTTATCCATCCATAATGCAGCAACCCCGGTGACCGTGCAGTCGAAGGAACCAACCGAGAGCAGCGATCCGACTGTGGTCGAAGATCTGACCGAGCACCGAAATATCGAAACTTACGAGGCGATTACAACAAACAACGTGGAACATACCATTGAGAGCAATCCAACGAGTCACGATGAAGTGCAGGCGACGGCTGAACCTAATGCGGGAGGAGAGCCTGAAGGCAGCTCAACCGTAGAACCCACTGAGATCCACGATCCGGAAAATCCGGAAGCTGAAGCGAGCGCCAGCCCGGAAATGCATGAAACACCCGAACCCACGCAATCTCCTGAGGGAACCCCATAACGACCAATCCCTTCCAGTGAGTATATAAAAATTTGCAGCTTCGTGAATTGAAAGCCAGAAATAAAACCGTTTTTAGGACTCCTAAAAACGGTTTTATTTATTGGTGACAAATGACACTTGAAACTTGAAAGTGTATCCCCTATACTATGATTGATTATGAGCGATTTTGCTGATTTGTGAGCGGATTTTAGATTTATGATGAACTCCAGCCGAGTATTCACCCACAGACATGGAAAACCCCAAGATCATTTCAGGAATTGAGCGCCAAAATAAAATATTGCAACGGATCAACCAGCAGTATCGCATCACCGTTAGCGAGGTGTGCGAGCACTATGCGGTAAGTGAAGCAACGGCGAGGCGCGACCTTGAAACACTGGCGGCAAGCGGCAAGGTGCAGCGTGTGCACGGAGGGGCGATCGCAATCGAGAAAGCTCCGCCGGAAATGCCCATGCTCCAAAGGCAAGTGGAGCAGATTAACGAAAAACAACGCATCGGCGCACTTGCCGCAAGCCGGGTTAAGGACGGGGAAACCGTATTTCTGGGAAGTGGAACCACCGTCCTTGAAGTGGCGCGCAACCTGATCGAACACCAACAGTTAACGGTAATCACCAATTCACTGCCTGTGGTTATGCTACTGTCGGAGTATTCCAATATCACGATCGTTTGTATCGGGGGATACCTGCGGGCGAGCGAACTATCTTTTATTGGTCATATCGCTGAGCAGGTGTTGGCAGAAGTCCGGGCAGACCGGGTATTTATAGGAGTCAGGGCAATTAATAGCACAGAGGGCTTGACCAATGATTACTTGCCGGAAACATTGACCGATCGAGCGATATTGACCATCGGCAAGGAAAATACTGTTGTGGCAGACCACACTAAGTTTGGCAGGACATCCACCGTCAGGCTGGTGCCAATCAGCCAAATCCACACGCTGATTACCGGTGTGGAGACGCCGGTGGAAATAATCAATGAAATAGGCAATAATAACATCCAGGTGTTTACCGCTTGACATCATGATTGTTCACAATTTTGCGTAAGTCAAAGGTAACCAATGCTGCTTGAAGAGTATCGACCCCAACCCTGCCTGGTAACAAGCTCCACATCCATCGCAAAACCTCGATTTCCGGTGGTTGATGCGCATAACCATTTGGGTGAAGAATTTGGTGGGGGATGGATCCATCGTCCGGTGGATGAGCTGATCGGTCTATTAGACCAGGCGGGAGTCAAATTATATGTAGACCTGGATGGTGGGTGGGGCGAAGAAGTGCTGACAACACACCTCGACAAATTTACATCTAAATTTCCGGAGCGTTTTAAGGTTTTCGGGGGCGTAAATTGGGACATGTGGAAGTCATTGGGGGACGCCTTCCCGGATTGGGCGGCAGAGAGGCTCGCGGCTCAGAAAAAAATCGGCGCAGAGGGGGTAAAAATCTGGAAGAATTTCGGACTGAAGGTATTCGACCAGCGGGGAGTGCGTGTGAGTGTGGATGATATCCGCCTGGACCCCATCTGGTTGGCGGCAGGTGAATACCATTTACCGGTGATGATCCATGTGGCTGATCCGGTGGCATTTTTCAAATCAGTGGATGAAACCAATGAGCGGTATGAGGAGCTACAAGCCAATCCTGACTGGCAGTTTACCAGCCCTCC
>JBGPBQ010000283.1:0-5069 GCA_041481345.1 Anaerolineae bacterium | reverse complement strand
TTCGGCAGGCTGGTTCAGATATCTCAACTGCTCGTAAGCCAAGTTGTTCAATATTAACGCAGTCATACGGCGATCACCTGTTTCCTTGATGATTTTTAAGGCGGTTAAAAGATGATGGATAGATTCAGGTGTATTCACAATCACTTCATTTACAGCACTAAGGTTATTGTGGATTAACGCCATTCCGCGGTGATCGTAGATGTTCGTAGCTTTTTCCAATGCTTGCAAGTATAGGACCCTGGACTGCAAGAATTCTCCCTGGTGGTAAGCTAACCGGGCAAGTCCCATGAGAGGTAGGATGGAGCCATAATGGGTGCCAATCCGAAGGTGGGTTGCCAGGCTAGTATTCAGGTTAAGCCGCGCCTGCTCAAATTCACCTATTGCCATCTGGATGACGCCCAGAAGAGATTGACAATGAGCAATGATGGATGTGACATAATTCGAGAGAGGCACGTCATCACCGCACATTATGGTAATCGCATCCTCAATTAGTATTTTCGCCTGGCGAGGATTCCCCAAAGTGTTATATCCATCTGCCAAATAGAACAAGGTCATGGCGATGTCCCAGGCGGAATTATAAAACCGAAAAATCTCGAGGCTTTCTGACAATCCCTGTACTCCATCGCTAACAAAGCCGATCCGATAGGTCATCCATGAAGATAGCTGATGCATAGAAGCGCGAACAAGCTCCAATTCGGGTAAATTCAGTCTATTCAACTTCTGGAGTGCATACCGGTAAAATTCTCTGCCTTGAATATAACTTCCAAGGATTATATGATAGGCTTGTATCGGATGTTTGACTTTATCGATGAGATCCCAACGGTCAGATTCCACCATCCAATTCCAAGCAATACGAATATTCTCAATCTCAGAGATCATCTCGATTAGAGCACTGCGTTGGATGGGGGTGTTCAGCTCGATCTGCTTTTTAGCACAGAAATCGGCGTAATATTCGCAGAATTTTTCCTTTGTGGCAACAAACTCGTCGCTGACTTCTTTCAGCTTGCTTGAGGCGTACTGGTTGAATGTAGCCAGCATCTCGAACCGACCATCCGGTCGTTGATTTAATAAAGATTTATCGGTACAAACGGAGAGTATTAGTGGGGTTGCACCGCAAATTTCCCGAGCAGCAGCTGAGGAGAATGCCGCCTGAAAAATGGACAACTTGCGGATGATGCTTCGTTCATCGTCAGAGAGCAGTTTCCATGAATTATCAAACACTGCGCGCAGGCTGCGATGGCGAGGATCAAGATCAGGGGCAGAGGTGGTGAGAAAGTCGATATTCTGCTTGATCTCCGAGGCAATCTCAGGGCAGCTGAAAACCCTTACCCACGAGGATGCCAAGAGGATACCCAGGGGAATCCCATTGACAAGCTGGCAGATCTGGATCACAGCTTCAGTATTATTTTGAAAGGAGAATTTGGGGAATATCCTTTTGGCATTATGAATGAACAGCTTTGTTGAGCTGTACTCTGCAACATTTTCTTCCAAGCCCGAAGCGGGAACGGGCAATCCGTGTACATCCATGACGGTTTCGGCAATGAGATTCAACCGTTCACGGGATGTAACAAGTATTTTCAGGGAATGGGTATTAGCAAGTAAAAATGCCAGGAATTTAGCACCTTCAGAACGTAGGTGCTCAAAATTATCAATGACGAAAAGGACATTCCTATTATGCAAATATTTACTCAGCTGTTCGATGTGATTGGTTGGTCCATAAAAGCTAAATTTCAAGACATCAGCCAAGAGGATGGGCATGAAATCCGGGTCCTGGATGGAGGTGAGAGAGATGAAATAGATACCATCAGGGAAGGATTCAGCAATTTGAGAGGCAAACTGAACGGCGAGGTGAGTCTTGCCAACCCCACCGGGACCGATCAGAGATACAAGGCGGACCTCTGGCGATGCTATCAAGGTGTGCAGAGCTTCCAATTCGGTCTCACGACCGATAAAAGGTGGATCCAAAATGGGAAAATTGTACAACTGCTGGTTTATGGAAAGTAAAGGAGGGTGTTCAGAGGGTGGGAGATGGGGGTGCAACAGCTCATAAACATGGGCTGGTTCCTCGGAATCGTGGAGGAAATGAACCCCGAGGTCTTTTATGTTTGATCCAGAAGGTATATCGAGTAATCTCAGGGTTTGATCGGTAAAGATAACCTGTCCACCCCAGCTGATCGACAATAATAAGGACGCCGTGCGGGTGAGCATGGCAAAATTTCCAGGACTATTTTCTTCCTTTATCGTCGAATACAATACCATGCGGATATTAGGAGGACCAGGATTCCCCCAGTCAACTTTTTTCAACATCAAGTGGATGGTGACGGCGCAATGCAAGGGCTGACCGTTTTCGAAGAGCAAAGTAATGTTATCTTCGGTTTTTTGGAGAATAATTCCGCCAAAACGGCGGGCAGTTTCCTTGAAAATATTCGTGTAGGTGGCGAGAATATGTTCCTTATTCTCACCCACATGCGCCCAATACAGGGCGGCCTTTTCGATGTCCGCGATCAGGAATACAGGTGTGTTGACCCTGTGCCTGGCGACTGGGGTAGAATTCCCACTTGCAATCTGCCTATACAAGGCTGTCAGTTCTTCAGCTGGCACAACACCCAGCTCACGTGAAAGGAGTTCCTTATAGTGTTTATAAAGCGATATTGCGGTATTACGCTGACCGGTTATGGAGTAGAGCTGTAAAAGCTGGGAATAAGCAATTTCATTCAGTCGGTCTACGCTGAGCCAAATGCGAGCATATTGGATGGCGAGATTAAAATCTCCAAAGGTGCGATGACAACGCACCAGACGCTCTAGAGCATTCAAATGAAGTGATTCCAGGGTTTCACTCTGCTGCATGCGCCAATCGTCAAAGGTAAGGGCTTTGGAGATATTAAATCCCTTCATGAACTCACCACGATAAAGCTCAATTGCCCTGGTCAGAGAGGGGGTGCAAAATAGACAAATTTGAGACGGAGGATGACCATGTGCATTGCAGTGATCGAGATAAGCCTTAAAATTCACCACATCAATATCGATATTATTAATGTGATTGAGTGCAATCTCGTTCCGATCCAGTGAGATCCAATCTTCCAACCCAGCACTTTTAAGTCTCCACAGGGTGGTACGCAGAGCTGCCAGAGCCTGCTTTAGACTGCTATCCGTCCAGAGCAAACTTGCCAGCGTTTCACGAGACTGTTGTTGCCCACTGATGGCCAAATAGGCGAGAAGGGGCATGGCGCGAGAGGTGGGAATCCGTACCGGATCGCCATTGAGGGTAAGTAGAGGCGGACCGAGCAAAGATATGGTTAGATTAGACATGTTATTAACCTAATATTAATTTTACATAAAAATTACGAAATATGCAATATCAGTGACGTGATTGGTGACGGTCTTGTAACGGTCACAAGCTATAATGATAGTAAGCAAAATTCCCGGGGCCAGTATTTGAGGGGACGAGCTGGTCAGGTACACATCTCTGCCTCTCCTATATAGGGTGGCTTTATGGGAGAGGCAGGGATGGGGGTTCAGACATGTCCAAAAAAACTAGTGAGTGGCAAAGACAATGCCACTCACTAGCTGTTAACAGACCGGTGAGTTATTCTTCTTCTTTTGGTTTTTCTTCCTGGAGCGTGCGGATACCATTGCGCACCTGAGTAATGGCGCGTTCCATTTCCATCTCGAGGTTGCGTAAAGTCTCGAGAACATAATTATCTGCGTCCTGCCGAATGGCGTCGCCATCAAGATGAGCCTGTGCTTTAATCTGCTCAGCCTGGGTATAGGCAGCCTGGACGACCTGGTCACGCTCGACGAGCTCGGAGCTTTTGTCACGGGCAAGGTTGACCGTGCGATTGGCTTCCTCCTGAGCCTGGGCAATCAGGCGATCGCGTTGGGCTAATAATTGCTGGGCTTTTTTCACTTCTTCGGGAATCGAGACACGCATCTGGTCAATTAAGTCCAGCATGCGGTCTTCGTCAACGATGACATTATGGGTAAAAGGAAGAGGGCGGCTTTCGTTTAAAAGTTCCTCCAACCGGTCAATCATTTGCAGGATATCCATAGGTTTACTCCAGTTTACCCGAAATCTTCAGGTCCTCAAAGCGCGAATGCAGATCATTAATCGAAGAGGATTAGAACAATTGGTGCAAGTTCCATGCACAAGATTACAACGAAATCCAAAAAACGTCAACTCTTTCAAGGCTGGCATACATTATTTCGTTTAATCGCGCATCGAGGTGGGCGGCACGATCTGGTCACTCTCTCCCAGCTCCAGCAGGCGGTGTTTAAGCGCTTTTTCCACATGGGGTGGAACCATGCTGCTGATATCACCATTCAAAGCGGCGATCTCACGAACAGTAGAAGAGGATAAAAAGGTGTGCTCTTCATTGGTGATGAGCGAGATCACCTCAATGTCTGGCGCCAACCGATGGTTGGCTAAGGCCATGCGGAATTCATATTCGAAGTCAGAAAATACACGCAGGCCACGCACGATGACCTGAGCGCCAATCTTATGGCAGAAATCGACGGTGAGACCGCTGTAGCCGACGACAGATATCTTGGGGTCATCGGCAATCGCCTGGTGTGCCAAGTTGATGCGGTCTTCGGGAAGAAAGATCAAGCTCTTCATGGGCCGGTCATAGACGGCAATGACTACTTCATCAAAAAGACGGGCAGCCCGACGGGCGATATCTAAATGGCCATAATGGATCGGGTCGAAAGTACCGGGGAAGCAAGCTTTTACTGTCATCTGGATGTTCTATTCTCCTTGGTACGTAATTATCCCACCTGGGTTAACTAATGTCACCCTGACCGTGGCTCCAGAAGCGGGCGAGGGATTGAGCGAGGAGCTGATGTTCGGGAGCTTTCAGGTCGGGGTCGATTTCAAAGATGGATTGAGCATGGTGCCGGGCTTTCTCGATCAGGTGGACATCGGTCAGATTAGCCAGGCGCAGCTCAGAGTAACCGGATTGGCGCGTGCCGAGGAACTCACCCGGGCCGCGCTGCTCGAGATCACGTTGAGCGAGCACGAACCCGTCATTTGTCTCAACCATGGCGGCGAGGCGCTCGTTCTCAGCGGCATC
>JBGPBQ010000282.1:0-5111 GCA_041481345.1 Anaerolineae bacterium | reverse complement strand
CAGTACCCCAACCACACCCGCCCCATGTGCATGAAGATGCTCATCCCAGCCTGAATCAGGCCAAAAGTGGTCATCAGTTCGGCTGCACGAGTGAATGGGCGGCGGAATTCCGCTTTCATCACCCTGAGCAGAGCCGAAACGAACGTGCCCGCATGACTGATACCGATCCAATAAACTGTATTGACCAGAAAAATACCCCAATAAGAAGGCCGCATCACACCCGCCACACCCAACCCTTCGGCGATTAAATATCCCCATGCACCGAGCAGGCAGGTGACGACGACGAACGTCAGGAACACAGCGATTACCCAGAACCGCCAGGTGGAGGTGTGCATGGCCTCCATTACCATACCGTTCATTTCGCCGCGCGGTTTCGGATCGAGCATCAAGTGCTCGTGGGGGTCCTCAGCTTCCGTCGAGCGTGGTTGTTCGAGCGGTCTAGCCGTTGCGACCATACGATGGACCTCCCTTCAAGTAGGTGATGCTGGGGAGCGTTCCCAGTTCTTCCAATAAAATCACTGCCCGCCCATCCGTTGCTAGGTGACTGACCTGGCTGTGCGGGTTATCGATGCGTCCGAAGACGATCGCATTGGTCGGGCAGGCCTGCGCACATGCGGTGATCACTTCACCTTCTTCAAGCTCCCTACCTTCACTATTGGCTTTATCCTCCGCCTGGAGCAGGCGCTGCAGGCAGAAAGTGCATTTTTCCATCACTCCACGTCGGCGGACAGTTACGTCTGGGTGGAGCATGTTGGAAAGCGGTTCGGGTCGAGAGAAATCAAACCAGTTAAACACCCGCACCTGGTAGGGGCAGTTGTTGGCGCAGTAACGCGTCCCTACGCAGCGGTTATATACCTGCAGATTGGTCTTTTGCGACAGGCTGTGTACCGCCGCAAATACCGGGCAAACCGGCTCGCAGGGTGCGTGCTCGCAGTGCTGGCACAGCACCGGCTGGAAGGGAGTGTTTTTAACTTGCGGATAATCCCCGGTCCAGAACCTCTCAATGCGGATCCAATGCATTGTGCGCCCGTATCCGGCGTCGGCTTCGCCGACGAAGGAGAGGTTGTTTTCCATGGCGCACGCCGTCACACACGCCTGGCACCCAATGCACAGGTCCTGGTCGATGACCATGCCCCATTTATACATGGTAGTTTCATTAAACGGGTTATCCATTAAGATCTGCCTCCTGGCATCACCTGTTCTTTCATCTGTCCATCACTCCCCATAAACTCCCAGGCGGCTTTCCAGCCGCGATAGTGGCTTCTTGCGGCCTGTCTTTTCGATGCGCACCTTGGTTGCCCCATACGCCAGGTCATCCGCACCATTGAATATCAGGCTGAGCACATCGCCCGGGTTTGAGCCTCTTCCCTTTGCAAAGCGACCGTAAGCGGTGTGCCCCTGACCAAATGGGATGGCGATCGTATCCGGTCGGATGGCGGGATAGCGGTAGACAACCGCCTCGATCTCACCCACTGATGAAATTACCTTCACCACATCATCGTCCTTTATCCCCAGGTAATCGGCTGTTGCCGGGTTGATTTCCACCCAGCTGTTCCACATCACGGTGGTGGTGGGGTCAGGCGTCTCTTGCAGCCAGGGTTTATTCGCCCCACTGCCGTCCCCGAAGATGGGCGACATGAACGGGAATAAGAAAAAGTCACCCGTGCCATCGAAGCTGGCAGCGTCGGGAGAGAGCGGCAAATTGAGGGCCCGCGCACCAGACGGGAGCCCTAAACCAGGCAGGGCACCCCACCAGCCTCCGAACTGTTGGAACTTAGCCATGAAGGTTTTGACCTCAGGGGCGTTGTAATACCCTTCCTGGGTAACCAGGTCTACAAGAACAGTCTCCATGTACTCGACCACATCCTTATAGGGTAATGCAGTCGCCAGGTTTCCCCCAATACCCTGTACAGCTGCTAATAAGACGTCTGCCGTTGCACGTGTGTTATAAAAAGGCGCCACCGCGGGTTGAGCGCCTGAAATGACTACCCGATCGGCACCCCCGCTCGCTTTCTGATAACCCCAGGATTCAAGCCCGGTGTGATCAGGGAAGATATGATCCGCCTGCAGGCTCGTTTCATCAGGGAATGACGCAAACGAGATCACCTGAGGCACCTTTGCCAGGGCATCCTTGAATCCCAGGCCCAGTGGCAGCTCGAATAACGGGTTAATCCCGTGAATGAATAGCGTTTTCAGCGTACCTTGCCGCATACGCTCAATCAGATCATTCACCTCCACCAGTGAGCTGGGCAGCTGGGGCAATTTAGATTTGACGACTGGAGCAGGGCTTAGGAAGACGCCACCTGTCTTTCCCAGGTTATCTACCAAGGCATTCAAGGCTAGCACAGCTTGTGCAGCTTGGACGCCATTGCTTAACCCAAAGGCCGCACCACCTGGGATGGCCAATGGAGTGAAAGCATTGGAAAAAATATGCGCCAACCGTTGCAGCTCATCCACCGTCACCCCACTGGAGGAAGCTGCATTCTCAATATTCACACCAACAAATGCTGCCGGTATGGCTCCACCACGGATTTCAGCGATCAATCGGCCAATCGCCAGGGCTGTAATCCCTTCCGTCCCTGGCGCAACGGGCACCCATTCATCTGCCGATGCAGCAGTTTGAGAGAGACGTGGTTCGAATTGGACCAGGTAACCGCGTTTGCCAGTTGTGCCGCGCCGCATGTGGGCATACCCACGGCTATAGGCAAGGGGTGAAATGTAGGTTTCCAGGAAGTTTGCCCCGAATGAGAAGGTCACATCTGCATTCGCCAGGTCAAAATATGGCAAGCTGCTGTCTGAGAAAAGCGTTTCCATGGCTTTGACCAGGGTGAGGCGGGCGTCGAAAATTTCATGGGCGCCATAACGAATTGGCGGTGATGCACCCAATGCTGCACACAGATCGCTCACCAGATCAAAAAGGTGGTCGGAGGTCATTCCCAACAGAAATGCGATCTGCCCGGGCTGGTTATTCTGCAAGGCATCCTGGACCACGCTGACAGCTTCATCCCAGCTGATATCCATGTAGCTTTGACTGCCCCGACCTTCCTGTCTGACCGGGTTCTGGATTCGATCGGGGTTGTACAGTCCCTGCAATGCTACCTGACCGCGTGAGCACGTTTTCCCCTGGTTAATAGGGTTGGCATTATTCCCCTCCACTTTAAGCGCTCGCCCCTGCTCCGTCCGTACCACCAACCCACATCCCGCCGGGCACTCTCTACAGGTGGTGGCATAATACGTGCTTTGACCATTATAGGTATATTCTGGCATGCGGGTGTAAGGTTCACGCACCACATACCGTGATAACGGTCCGCAACCGGTGAGCACAGCTGCACCCGCTACCCCGATACCGGCTGTTTTGATGAATTCTCGCCTGCTCATCTTACGGGTCATAAATCACTCCGAGTGAAGGTTGCAGCATAGTCATGTTCATATCACCGGTGGCATGTGGCGCAATCGGTCAGGATGGTCAGCAGCACCTCATCCCCTGCTGCTATGGTCCGGTGGCAATGCAAACACCAGCCCATATTCAGATCATGGCGCGGCTGTGCGACAGTCATTCTGCTCAACTCACCATGGCATGTCTCACAGTTCAATCCATAGGCAATATGCGGTCGGTGGTTGAAGTATACAAAATCCGGCAGGATGAACACCGGCACCCATTGGATGGGCTCATTATTTTTAACCGCATCCGCCAGTTTCTGCTGTTCCGCGTCCTTGATGGGAATTTGCTGGTGGCAGCCCCAACATTTGGTTTCGGTGGGCAAACCTGAAGAGCGACCTTTCCAAGCTCCAGGGTGGCAGTACAGGCATTGAACCCCAAACCCCAGGTGCAGGCTGTGGTTGAACTGGATGGGCTGGGTAGGCGATTGTTGGGTCACCCAGACACCATACATCCCAGCGCTCAGGATGAGCACGAATATTATGCCGGCTGCTATCAGGAATGCCGGTTTTTTCACCAATGCCAACAACCTGCCAGACCAATCATACTTCCTGATCCTGGCAATAAGCGACTTGAGCTTATCGAGCATAGGCTTCTCTCATGGATTGCGCTGCCCTCGCTTGCGGAATATGACCACGATCACCACTGCCACCAGGATGAATCCTCCAATAAAAGCGCCTGCCACCACTGTCATGCCAACAAGTGTCCCCAAACCGGTTAATATACCGGTCAATAAATTATGTGCCGGTCCGCCGATTAGTGGGGCGGGTGTACTCTGAGGGTTTTGGGTGGGTTCACTGACGATTTCCCCACCAGCAGGTAGGGTTTGAGCATACGCCAGCACATCCCGCCCATCCGAGGGCTGCCATCCCAGGCTTATCCCCACCGGCATATCGGTTCCTGCCACACCAAAGCGCGTACGGTGCAGGAATCGCCAAGGATCGCGGTTGGCAACGCTACCCAGGTACTCATCTATCCCCTCGATCCGAAATACGATTGCTTTCCCATCTTCACCATGGCATGGCCTACAGGTGGATTGGTATAAATCCTTTCCGTGTGAGAAATCTGGGTCTATTACCTGTAGCGAGATTGGGTTGATGTAGGTCGAATCGTCGATGATGCCAAACTTCAAGAAATCTGCCAGCTGTGTCAGGGAGGTGTCATCCAGGTAATTAGAAAACTCATGCGCCGGGTCAATACTGCCCTTGAGGTGGTTGACGAGCGTCAGCAAATGGGGAGGTGCCACAATCTCCATCTCGCCCGAAGCCCATGCTGCCTCCGGCCCGCAGGCCGCCGGGCAGATCAGCCCCTTTCCGAGCGCGCTTGCGCCAAATGCCGCGGGCAGCGCGCCCGCGATGGGGCCCAGGCTTCCGTCCAGCCCCAACTCGCCGATGATGATGAAATCTTTAAGCGTCTCTGGGGCGATTGCTCCCGCGGCGGCCATAACGCCGAGCGCAACCGGCAAATCGTAATGCGTCCCCTCTTTCGGCATGTCGGCGGGGGCCAGATTGACCGTGATCCGCTTTGCCGGCAGCCCAAGGCCGATGGCGGTCAGAGCGGCACGTACACGCTCCCGGCTTTCGCCAACGGACTTATCCGGAAGGCCCACGATGGAGAAAGCAGGCAGGCCGGGCGCGATGAGAACCTGCACGTCGACCTGTTTCGCATCGAT
>JBGPBQ010000281.1:0-5114 GCA_041481345.1 Anaerolineae bacterium | reverse complement strand
CTGCTGCCCATAATGAAATCACCGGCAGGCACAAAAACCATTTCTACACCATCTTTCGCTTTGAGAATGGTGAGCGGGGTTCTTGTCGGGGTGGGCGTCATGGTCTTGGTAGGTGTGGGAGTTGTGCTGGGAATCGGTGTAGCGGTAGATGTCGGCTGAGCCGTTGAGGATGGAATAATTTCGGTAGGCACTATGCCTATGGTTGCCGTCTTGGTCGCCCCCAGTGGAAGTGCAAAAATGTTCGGTTTCAAGTCTTTCATAAGGATGAAGATTGCGAATATGACCACCAGACCCAAAACAATAGCTGTTACTCGCCCTTGCCATGAGTTTAAGAACCCCCCCGATCGTTTTTCAGGCGGCGAAGTCGGTGGAATACTCGCTATCTCTGGTCCGGTTTTAGGTTTATACAGGTTGGAGATTGCCAGGTCAACCACTACACGCTCAGAAATTGCCTCCGGAGTGGTACCCGCCGCTGAACACAATTCGTTAAATAATTCCCGTGTGCTAGAGAATCGTCGAGATGGATCTTTTTCCAGAGCTTGTAAAACCACGTGAGCTATTAATGGTGGTAAGGAAGGATTGTATAGAAGTGGATCAGGGGATGGAATGACCAGATGGCTGTACCGAATCCGTTCATTGGCCGTGGTACCTCCACTTTCGGTATCTTTCTCATCGCCTCTGAATGGTCGCTGACCTGTCAGCATTTCGAATAGCATGATCCCGAGTGCATAAGTATCGGTTGCCGGGCTGACGGCTTCACCGCGGATCTGCTCAGGGGCCATATAAGCCGCAGTACCCACCGTCGCTAGTGTCGTGGTCGTGCTATCCGAATGTCTGGCAATACCAAAATCGGTCAGATAAATATTTCCTCCCTGGTCGATCATCACATTCCCGGGCTTGACATCACAATGCACAACTTCATTGGCATGCGCATACCCTAATGCTGCACTTAGCGCTTTAAAGTATGTCAGCACGTCATTGATATCCATGGGTTTACCGCGACACTGGCGGATGATATCCTTGAGGGATGGGCCATCTACATAGCGTTCAAGCAGGAAGGCTAAGTCTGATGTTTTGTAGATTCCATAGAAGGGGACAATATTCGGATGGGCGAGTTTCTTGAGAGCATTGGCTTCACGTTGGAAGCGCTTAAATACGGTTGGGTCATCTGCCAGGTCTGAATGGAGCACCTTCATAGCAAGGAAGACATTGCGTTTAAGGTCCCAGACACGGTAAACCGCGCCCATACCTCCCGAGGCGATAAAAGCGTCTACTCGAAATTGATTTAGCAACACCACACCAATCAGATTTGTGCTCATGATCTCGTCTCACCCAGTGATCGATAATTGTCACATAGATAAAGCAATCATTACCGAATTGGTCCCCAATATGGTTGCCAGTCGAATAATTGATTGTGAGTCAGTGTGTGTAGACCAGTCCCATCAGTTCTAATAATGCAGATTTCACCCTCCTTGGTCGATTGATTGTCTGGTTTACACGAGAACCCTATCCATAAACCATCCGGTGAAAAAGTTGGCATAGCATTGTCACCAGATTTGGTAATCGGACGGAGGTTCCCTCCAAATACATCCATCAGGAATATCTGACGATCTGGTTTGCCTTGACAGATAGCAATTGAATTTCCCATAGGAGACCAACTTGTACTGGCACAGTTACCTGTTGTAGACAGGATGGCATGTGGATTAGATCCATCTCTATCAACAACATAGATATTTTCTTCAAAGCCATTATAAAAAGTTAATTGAGACCCGTCCGCTGACCATGCCGGTCGTTCACCACCTCCAGAATAAATGGCGTGAATATCAGTTCCATCACGATTCATGATATACAGCGACATGACATTATCTCTTTTATTCGAAAAAGCGATAAGTTTATCATCCGGCGAAATCTTAGGCCCAGCTGGATCACCTAGCTCGGGTGTCAACTGTTTGATTCGTCTTGTGGTAAGGTCTAGATCGTAGATTGCATGATCCCCTGTTTCATTTGAAATATAAATAACGTGATTGCCATCTGGAGATAAGGATGGATAAGTGGCTGAACCTTCACGGTCAGTTATTTGCTCCTGCCCGCTGCCATCTACATTGACGATGCAGATTTGGTCGTAGATATCGTCCCTTATCACTTCACAGGTGTATACAATTTTACCCGTCGGTCCCTGAGCATTATCTCCGGGTGGGCTGGCGGTTGCAGCCGAATTCTGATATGGAAGTGGGGTATTGGTGAAAATAACCGGAGCCGCATATTGAGCTGTATTTGTCGAGGCAAATATTGGTGTGGCCGTAATCTCGATGAACAGAATAGGTTCTTCCGATGGGACCGGTGTTTTGTATGGATTGGTGTTCAGCACTTGTGAAGGCATGTGGCTGCCGAGAGGAGGAATAACGATATCAGGCTTGTTCGTTAGCATGATTCCCACGATCACGGTTAATCCAAGGATTGCTGCCAGGATAGCCCAGCGTACATTGCCTCTCCGTTGGACCTTCGTCCCACCGCTTACAACTTCTCCTTCCTTACTCACCTTCGCTGCTCCTAACCGGTCGGGGATGAGCCCGGGCTCAACGTTCGCAGCATGGCACAAAGCCTGATTTAGCTCATGCATGTTTTGATACCGCTGTTGAGGATTCTTATTCAATGTCCTTAGTAAGACCCAAGCAATAGACTCAGGTAAGGCACTATTGAATAAGCGTGGATCGGGTGGTGCTATCGTAAGGTGACCATAACGAATACGCTCATTGGCTGTTGAGCCACTACTTTCAGTGCCCTTCTCATCTCCCTTGAAGGGTCGTTGCCCGGTCAACATCTCAAACAGCATCACGCCAAGTGCATAGATATCCGCCGCCGGACTCACTGATTCGCCCCGGATCTGCTCCGGAGACATATACGCCGCAGTACCGATGGTCGATAGCGTTGTGGTGGTGCTCTCTGCATGCCTGGCGATGCCAAAGTCGGTTAAATATATATTTCCACCACGGTCAACCATCACATTCCCAGGTTTTACGTCGCAGTGTACAACTCCGTTGGCATGCGCATACCCTAGCGCAGCACTGAGGGCCTTCAAGTAGATCAGTACATCGTTCACCGACAATGGCTTCCCATGACTTTCCCGGAGGATATCCTTGAGCGAAGGACCATCTATAAACCGCTCGAGTAAGAAAGCAAAGTCGGGGGTTTGGTAAAGCCCGTAGAAGGGGACAATATTCGGATGGGCAAGCTTCTTGAGGGCATTGGCTTCTCGCTGGAAGCGCTTAAACACGGCTGGGTCATCTGCCAAATCAGCATGCAGAACCTTCATAGCTAGCGGAACATTACGCTTGAGGTCCCAAACGCGGTAGACCGAACCCATACCGCCCGACGCGATAAATGCATCCACACGGAATTGATTAAGGAGTGTTCGACCGATTAGATTTGTGCTCATGGTTGTTTTCGATATGTAACCCTACATTCGAAACTCAAACTCATTGGATCCGATCCGAATGCGATCTCCAGGTTTAAGAATGCTAGCTGACACTTTCTGATCATTGATATATGTACCACCTTTGCTTCCCTGATCCTGAACGAACCAGCTACCTTCCAAGAATCGGATCACCGCATGCTTTCTAGAAACGCTGACATCCACCAGGCATAAATCGGCAGTCCGATTGCGCCCAATCGTCATCCCATCTCGTAATATGTAAGTCTGCCCGGCATTCTGACCTGTTATCAGGCTAAGAGTTGCGCTACCAGAAGGTTGGGAAGTGTTCAAGCTGCCAGTCTTTTTGACTCTTCTTCTCTGGATTGTGGTGAATAACACATAGACAACGCCTGCACCTCCTGCGACTGTAAGGAGCAACAAGGCGATGGGAAAGCCGGATGCAGTGGGCATGGTTATGGCAGGGTTGGAGGTATTCGGACGGACAGACAGGACTGCATTATATGTAGTTGTGCCCTCAGGCACGCTTACCCCGACTGCCTGCACCTGCCACTGCCCATTCTTGGGATTCTGAACAATCACGCTGGCAAGATAACCGCTGGATAAGAAGGACGCCCCTTGATAATTAGCAGTGACCTGCTCACCTTTCGGATCTATCAAGACCGCATCGAGCTGGCTGCCGGGCCAATTGAGGGTGTACAACATCTCGCTCTGATTTACAGGCACATTGATCATGCCAATTGTTACTTGTTCTCCCTGTGCAATTTTCCCGCTCTGATTGAGCAAAATATTCCCGGTGGATACATGGCGGAGTTGAACATATACATCGGCTAACTGAGTGGAATTCTGCGCATTATAGTATGTGCCACAACCAGACGCTTGGGCAACCGAGCGAAGAAAATCCTCATCGATCGAGCCAGATGCCGGGTCACCAAAACCCACTGTGTAAATACAGAGTCCGTTCCCTGCTGCTTGGGCTGCCAGATCGAGTACCTGCTTTTTAACCTGGTCTCCATCGATCATCATGTCTCCACCCAGACCCACATTAGGGAGACCATCGCTAAGCAAGATGATGATTGGCTTGGCCCCAGGGGCATTATTTACCAACATATCCATACCGGTTTGTAAACCATCGGGCATGGCAGTCCGGCCGCTGGCGGTAAGATTTTGCAAGGCTGTTCTCGCTGCTTGAATATCATTTGTGAAGTCAAGCCTGATACTCGCTTGGGTGTTGAAGCTTACAACCCCAATTTGAATCCCCGTCGTACCCGCCTGCCTTTCCGCTTCCAGAATATCCAATATGTTACTGCCAGCTTTCTTGGCTGCTTCGATCTTGATTATCCCGCTGGGATCATTATCATTCATGGTATCCGAGGCATCAAAGATAAGGATGGTGGAGGAGTTACTTGAGAAAATAGGAGGCGTAATAGCAGGGCTGACAGTTGGACGAGGAATGGATGGTGGTGTTGGAATGATGGGAGGTTGAATTGGGCTGATGTTCCCGATACCAACTGCGCTGAAGGCATTCCCAACTTGAAGACAATCTTTATTCTCAATTCCATACTTTCCACAAAGCTCAACACAAGCCTGCATAGTGGCATCACGTGCATCACGGAATGAAGCATTAACATTTAAATGCTTAGTGATTGTTCGGTAATAAATATAAGCAACTTTTAGTGGGCCT
>JBGPBQ010000280.1:0-5155 GCA_041481345.1 Anaerolineae bacterium | reverse complement strand
AGCATCTCGAATATCGTAATCCCCATCGCATAGATATCCGTTCTTGCACCCACTTCGCCACCCGAAAACTGCTCTGGCGCCATATACGGTGGTGTACCACCGCTCACATTGTCGGTGGCCAAGCGCGCCACCCCAAAATCTGAAAGCAACACCCGCCCATCAACATGGATTAAGATATTGGCAGGTTTGATATCACAATGAAATACCCGGCTCTGATGCGCGAAATGCAGGGCTGAACAAACCGGCTGCAAGATGCTTGAAACCTCTGAAAGAGTAAACGGTCTCTTCCGATCGACAATCGCCTGGCGTAAGTTGGTTCCCTCCACCCAATCCATGACGATAAAAACAACTTCGCCTTCCTTCTCGAACTCATACATCCTGACGATGTTGGGATGTTCCAGTTTACGCAACAGCTCCGCTTCCTTTGTGAACAGCTGAAAAGACTTGTGGCTGGCTGCCAGGTCGCGTCGTAATACCTTGATGGCCATTTTAGTCGAACGTAACCGGTCCCAAGCCAGGTAGACATCCGCCATGCCCCCGGTGCCTACAATCTCACGCAGGTAATATTGGTCGAGGAGGGTCGTCCCGATCAGGTTTGCCATACGTTATTCTCTAATCATGGTCCCCAACGAGGTTGATAATCGCAGTAGTCGTTATTGGTTAATCGTCGTACATCGGTACCATCTACTCTAATGATGTATATCTCACAGGTAGGGCTACTTTCACTTACTCTATCTCTGTCAGGGTAGGCAGTGAAGGTTACCCACTGCCCATCTGGAGAAAAACTTGGGCCCTGGCTGTTCCCATAGATCAGGTTCGGATCAGACCAACCGCGTGTTAACTGTGTTAAGTTTGTACCGTCAATATTCATTGTGAATAGTTCGCGATCAGGAGGTAAATTCGAATATGCAACTATTGTGGTGCCATTGCTTGACCGATCGCTACGACCACGAGTAGTGAAAGTCTGACTGACCTGGCGAATTGATCCTCCATCTCTGCTCATAACCATTAAGTGTTTATTTTCTAGGGAGCCATAAGAAAATTGAATTTGAGATCCATCCGGTGACCAGGTAGGATCAACGGCATCTACACCTGGATTCTGATACAGGAGATGAGGGTTACTACCATCTCGATCCATTAACCAAATTCCTTGGTGTGTATCATCATATTGTTTGGTAAACACAATATAACGACCATCAGGCGATATCTCAGGTCCAGATAGTGGACCGAGATTATTCGTTAGCTGTGTCTGACGACCGTTTAAATCCATTTCATATATTTCAGCTATCCCAGTCATATTCGCGGCAAATACAAAGCTTTGGCCATCCGGTGCTGGTGACGCATAATAATGACCATAATTGTCTTCAAATGTCATCTTCCTCCAACCAGATCCATCAGCGTTCATCATACAAATTTGAAAAGGATTCATTTCTCCATTTGCACGACAAGAAAAAACGATTTTTCCCCATGGCTGATCACTATTCGGCGTAGGTGTTGGAGTAAATGTAGGTGGGATAAAGGGAGTGTTGGTTGGACTGGCTGGTGGCGTGCGAGTGGGCGGAGGTGTGGCAGTCGGTACGATTTGGTAAACAACCGGAGAAGAGATAACTGATGGTGTGGCCTGGCTTTTTGTATGTCCATCACTTGCTGTATGGCCAATCACCTGGAATCCGATGATCAGCAAGCCTATCATCAGGATAGCCATTCCAAGAATCAACCAGGGTATCAGGCGTCTTTTTTCCTGTATTGGTACTTTTGCAGAGACACTTGATAACTGCCCTCTATAATTATTGGATGTCCCGCTGTCTTGCCTTTGAAGATTTTCCTTGGATCTTGGTAATGGTGAAATTCTGTCAGACAATTGGTCCGGGTTGAGACCCGCTGCGTTACATAACTCGACAAATAGATCATTGGTGTTTTGATAACGCTGGGAGGGTTGTTTCTGAAGAGTGCGTAAGAGAACCTGTGCCACCTGGTTTGATAACGCCGGGTTAAATAAACGTGGATCAGGTGGTAGTAAGGTGAGATGACCAAATCTGATTCGTTCTCCGGCTGTTGTACCTCCGCTTTCAGTGCCTTTCTCATCTCCTCTGAAAGGTCTTTGCCCTGTGAGCATTTCATACAGCATCACACCGAGTGCGTAAATATCTGTTGCGGGGCTCACCGCTTCACCCCGTATTTGCTCGGGAGCCATATATGCGGCAGTTCCCACGGTCGCCAGGGTTGTGGTAGTGCTCTCGCTGTGCCTGGCAATTCCAAAGTCAGTCAGGAAGATATTGCCTCCCTGATCGATCATCACATTTCCAGGTTTGACATCACAGTGAATAACCCCATTGGCGTGCGCATAACCTAATGCTGCACTGAGCGCTTTCAGGTAAGTCAGCACCTCATAAACCGGCATGGGTTTGCCGTGTTTGTCACGCAAGATTTCTTTAAGAGACGGACCATCCACGTAGCGTTCGAGTAGGAAAGCAAATTCTGAAGTCTGGTATAGACCGTAGAAAGGGACAATATTCGGATGGGCTAGTTTCTTGAGCGCGTTCGCTTCACGTTTGAAGCGCCTGAAGATCGAGGGATCATCCGCCAGATCAGAGTGGAGAACTTTCATCGCCAGTGGAACATTCCGCTTGAGGTCCCAAACCTTATACACCGCTCCCATGCCGCCGGAAGCTATGAATGCATCAATACGAAATTGGTGTAGGTATGTTTGACCGATTGAGATAGAGCTCATTGGATGATTACCTTCTCATGTAGTAGACCAAAGTTTTAAAAATCTTATAAATAAAAAATGAATGTTTCCTCTCCTATTGTGATTTTGTCTCCAGGGTTTAGTTGGATGGCCTGGACAGGCTGATCATTCACCCACAGCCCCCCACTGCTTTCCCGATCTTGAATAAACCAGTTCCCATGGGCAAATCGCAAACAGGCATGCTGACGTGAGACTTTCATATCATGTAATTGCAAATCGTTATCAGAGGCCCGTCCGACCGTAAAATAATCGGAAGTGATGGGTACTATTGAATTGGAGAAGCTTCCACCAATGCCTTGCAACCTTGGATTTGACAATGCTGGGTTGTAAATCCCATCGATTGGGGGCGGTTGGTTATAATTCGCTGTTGGTTTAATTGCTGAACCTATATTTGAAGATTCCGGCGCTCTAAATTGGTTCATCTCCCGCCATCGTGGGATTAAACCACCCAAGGATAAGACGTAGCCGCCAATCAGGAGGAACGCTCCAATCTCAGGGCTGGTTTTAAAAGCCAGCAGGTTTCCAATTTGATTGTTCAGTGAAGTCACGCAAATGATCACGCTTAGCAAACCAGCACCAATTCCTATCACTTGCCCCCAATAGAAGCCCAGAATAGTTGAGCGGTTGTTGGATGGGAGAAATGATAAGACGATCACAATCAAGGCGCCAAATGGCACTAGATAAAGTATGGATTGGTTTGCCAGACTGGTTAGAGTAACCAGACTGAGAGATTGGCCAAGCCCGGGCACAGCTGAACAGGATACGGTCATAAAGGGCATCACAAAGCCCAGCATAATCAAAATAGAGCCAGCTCTTACAAGCCATTTTCCGGTGCTATTCATTTTTATTCCAGTATTTTCAGGATGAAGGTGGAATCACCCATTTTGATTGCGTCATTTTCTTTCAAAATCGTTGCAGCCCGGATGCGTTCGCCATTCACGAATGTGCCGTTGCGGGACCCAAAATCCCATACGGTAAATTGGCCATCCTCAACAGTGAACTTCGCATGGGGATTGGATACCTTAGGGTCATCCAGAACCAAATCCCCCTCTTTACGCCCGATCACCGTGCTGTCTTTAATCTTATAAACATGGCCTCGACGATTTCCATCTTTGACCCACAAAATCCCCAATGTGCCTGTGATAGCATGGTCAAGCTCGGTTACGTCATCTCCCATTGCGTATCTACCGAGATTAGTCTCTTCCTCGTCATCAATATCCAAAAATCGCTTGCCGCTCTTGCGCTTTGGACCGAGATCTGTGGGAGCGTCATCACTACCATATCCTTTTTGTGGGGACGCACCTCCAGGGCCAAAATCGGTCGGCAGATCATTTTGTGATGGACTTCCGTGGGATGGTGATTGAGCCTGATCAAAGTTCGTCGGTAGATCATCCTCGCTCAAGGGCTTTGGTGCGGGGGGACGCTTATATTCACCTGAACAATAGGGGCAGGTATCATACGATGCATCATAAGGCCCATGCTTTGGACAAAATTTTTCGGCAGCCATTATATCCTCTCCTATAAATATTAGTTTCTTGAAGTCACGAAACGAACGACGGTGTTATCGCCAAATTGGATTTCGTCGTCTGGTTGCAACAAGATCGGCTGGCGTAACACATGACCATTCACTTGGGTATAATTATCCGCTCCTAAATCAATTAATCGATAATGACCATTCTGTTCATTGACCTTTGCATGCTGTCGGCTTACTGTAGTATCTCCAGATAGCTGGATATCATTGTCTGAAGAACGCCCAATTGTGGTCTCACCCAGGTTCAATTGATAGTCACGTCCGTCTTTGGAGATCAGCCAGGCATGCGCCTTTGGTTTCAGGGGTTGCGGAGGTGGGCTTACTGGTTGGATGACAGGCGTAGGCCTTTGCGGTACTTCATGGACGATTTGCGGTTGGGCTGCCATGGCCTGGCGGGCACATTCCGGGCATTTTCCTAGTGCCGCTTCATAAACATGCCCATTTACACAGCCAACCAATCCCTGATAAGTAACAAAGTAACCTACCGCAATGACCGCCGGGAGCACACCCCCAAGTATGCCCAGGTAGAATATTAGTTCACTATATGGGTACAGCGGAGAGGCTAATGAAGTGGGGTTTGTCGGATCAACTGTGAATCGATACAAGATGGCAGGCAGTATTAATAGTGTCGTGAGAACGACTGCCATTCGCCAACCTAAAGCAGGTAACCGTCGCCGCTGGCTGTCGTATAGCACCCAGATCATTGCTGCTAGCGCTACCAGCAGAAAAATGAACCAGCCTCCCAAACCGTTCAAACCGTAGTAAAACCATACGAAGAAATCATTTGTTGCAGTCATTTTCTCCTCCTAAAATTTTATGTTCTAAATTTCATCCTCTTTTTTTTCCATAATTAAGGTGTTGGAAAGACTTCGTTT
>JBGPBQ010000279.1:0-5156 GCA_041481345.1 Anaerolineae bacterium | reverse complement strand
TCTTCGGCCACTTTCTTCAAGTCATTCAGCGCCAGGTCAACGTAGTCTATCTCACGACCTCGAAAACGGATGCGCACCCTGACCTTGTTACCGTCCGTCAGCCAACCGCGGGCATCACGGATTTTGAAACCCTGGTGATAGATGTTGGTTTTTGGCCGGAAGCGGATCTCTTTGACTTCGATCTTGGTCTGCGCTTTGCGGGCGTCGCGTTCCTTCTTGGTTTTCTCGTAGAGGAATTTCCCAAAATCCATAATCCTGCATACAGGTGGGTCGGAATTGGGGGCTACCTCTACTAAGTCGAGGTCGGCTTCGTTGGCGAGGCGGATGGCTTCCTGGATGGAGACCACCCCCGCGTTCTCGTTATTGGCGCCGATCAAACGGACTTCTTTTACTCGAATAGCCTCGTTTATTCTGTATTGGGTCGCGCTGATATCTTACTCCTTTCAAGACAGACAGTTAATACTGCTAGATGCCGCAGTTTGGCATCTAGCGTGCCCGATAATACCATAGTTTACACCTAATCGTCAACGTATTTGGGGAAATATATCGAGAAGACCACTCGATATCCAGCAATTAGGTATCAGGAATTAGGTATTTCGGGAATTTGGTAATCAAGATCGGGAAGATCGCTCAATATCCGGCAAGCGGGTGAGAGGGAATGTCAAGTATTGTTAACCTGTTAAATTTGGCATATTTGAATTGAAAAAGATTATCACGAAGGTGCTTAGCTTAACCGCTCTACGTCAACGGATACAAAGGATACTAGAATATTTGGAAGTCACTGAACAATGTTGAAAGGGTAGAGAGCCTTAGGTGTACTTTTTGCACGAGAGTGAAAACATCAAGACCCTTTCGTGATGCAGGCGAAAAAGTGAGAGAGCGCTCGCTGCGTCTTTACCTCATAAAGATATAACCGAGATTTTATGCACCACAAACCCATGGTATAGCCACAGGGAGAGAAGAATAAGCACACCAAGCAGACTTAAGGTTTTGCTTAGCGTAAAAGAATAAGGCTGATAATAAAATTCAACCTGGTGTTGCCCTTCCGGCACATAAACCGCCCGATAGGCATAATCTGAATTTAACACCGATGTCGGTTGGCCATCAATCGTTGCTTTCCAGCCTTTCGTGTAAAGATCGCTCATTACCAGGAATCCGGCTCGAGCCGAATTAACCTTAAGAACAGATCGATCCATTCGATAGGACAAGAATTCAACCTCCGCAGGAATTTTATCGATCAACAAATCATTAACCGCAGGTATATTTGGTGGTATTTGGCTGAAAAGTGCTTTTTCCTTAAGGATCTCAGGGGTTGATACCATTGTCTCCAGTAGTTTTGCCTTGTCTTCAATGACCTGGTAGTCGTACACCATATATGCGCGTGGGAATGCGTTCTCATTTCGATATACCTTATAAGATGGTTGATCCAAAACCAGACTATATCCATTTTTTTGGATCGGAACCGCCGAGATCACATAGCGGATATTCAGCCAATCCACTAAAGGATAATTAAACGACCATACCTGTCGATGACTTACTTTATCGCCTCCCTGCGCCCGGTATAAGTCAAATATTGAGCTGGAAACCGGATAATCGTAGCCTTCAATCTGGGCGATTCTATAAGCTGCACCCGCATTGGGCGGAAATAAGGATAAATCTGTTGACAAAGTTCTGAAGGGCTGACTTTCCTGCCGAATTAAGGACACCAGCGGAATTTCAGGATAAACCAGACTTTTATCAGTGACCGGGTTATATTGCCATGCTATAACGACCAACTCAATCAGTGTGATGGTTATTACAGAAAATCCAAACCATGCACGGCTGATGATTCTGCGCCAATATAATAAACACAAAAGCAAAAAAAAGGCCGGTACAGCAATGGAGACCATGATTTGCGGCTGATTTATATTAAATACCTGATAGACCAGATGCTCAATAAATGCCTGGTACCTGGAATCATGAAAATTCAGGTTTGGGAAAAATAAATTTGCGAACCCGATAACGCCAAATAAGGTCAACGAAAAAATGACCGGAAGCAAAGCTGGAATACGATATCTGCTACTGGATCGGTCATTTTGTTCAGGATTCATCCAATCATCCAATCCAATCCCAGCGACCATTGCCAGCATTAGAGAGGCAAGCATTTTCAGGCGACTATTTAATAGAAGACTAAACGGTGGGATATGATTGACCACCTCGAATCCGGGCAGGCGCCAGGCTACAGCCAGAAATAATAGACTGATTCCGATCAAGATCGATGCTTGCGACCGGCGCCGGCGGTTGAACAACACAGAAAACGATAATGCCAAGGGGATTAACCCAAAATAGACAGTCTGCTCATTATAATTTTGGTAATTTGGAAAAGGCCAAAAATAATTATGGGTAACCGGAGAGCCGAAGAAATTGGGGATCAAAAATGTCACGATGGTGGATAAGTTATAGCGCCAATCATTCGAGAAGAAGATCTGCGTTCCACCCATAGATCGTCCACCTTCTGACAGCGTGGCACTGTGGGATAAAAATTCAATAAACGGAATCCATTGGATCGCTCCAATCAGCAATCCAATGAAAATCCCTGCCAACACAGCTCCCAACCATAATAATCCTTTTTTAAAGCCAGGTTTTTTTACAATGAGCCTTAGCAAAAAATATAGGCCAAATGCAACACAAATGTAAAAAGTGGTTTCAGGATGACCGCCGAGGATAGATAGGCCAATACCCACTCCCAAAGCTCCAATCCAGGGGATCAATCGCCGACCGTTTAAAATTTTCTCGCCTGCCAGAAGCATGAGGGGAAAGCTTGCCATCGAATTTACAATTGGGTATCCTAACCAGACAATCACCGGACCTGAAAGCATTCCTGTAATGGCGGCAAAAAGTGAGGCGGTCTTAGTGAGATCAATTTCGCGACAAAAATATAAAGTACATATTCCCAGCAGGATGAGGTTGAAATAGGCACAAATCGCAACAACATTTTCAGGCCTGATCCAATGCAATAAAAAATTGGGTGGATAAAATAAAGCCGATTGAGCATTGGCAACCAAAGGCTGGCCGGTCAGCTCATACGGATTCCAGAGGGGAAAACGCCCAGTGGTTTGGGCTTCTTCATAGGCCAGTTTTCGCCAGGGATAAAACTGAAGCATAACGTCGCTTAATAAACCATTAGATATCTTTTGGCTTTCAAAAGAACCCTGCCACGCCGGATAACCAGACAACAGATCAGCGGGTAATAACGCTTTATGCGGAAAAAGAGCGCCTCCAATGATAAATAAAGGAACGAGTAAAATAACCGCTAATGGAAGTAAATCCGTTTTCAGAAGCTTAAGAAACATAACCAATCCTAATTGCATTTCTTTTACACGTGAAAGTAGGATTAGTATAATTCAACTCAGAACGAAATGGGTTGACTCACAGACCTGGTTTACAAATGGGATACTGGCAAGCAGCCGGTTATTCACGACACCCAAAGAAAATGCTGATACTCCAAGCTGATTACCGGATGGTGTTGTGTTTGGATACTTGTCTGTTACTGATAATGTAAAGCTAAATTTATATGCACTTTATGTTTTTCCCCAACGACAAGTTCAGCTACACAACCCCTCAAAGAGAAAGGTTTGGGCGGAATTGCCTGGAACCGAGAGAATAGCTAAATGGGAATATAGGGATCTGTTTATGCGGGAAGCGAATACCATCGGGAAGAATGCGTGATCTCCGATTGCCCCTTCAAAGCCAAACTGTATGATGGAAGAACATAGGGGCAAGGTGACCGGGGGCTGGTGGGGAACAGATGCTCTTATAAAAAGGTAGAGACGCACTATGCAAGGCGTCTCTACTATTGATGCTCACCTGCCACTCCCACGTCACCGCCAAAGGCGATGGTCCCATTAGCGTACGTGCAAGAATGGGGTGAATCTGACTTTCGTTATGCTTATATTAGTCCTCGAATGTCCTCGAAACAGTCTGTTAAAGATTAAAAACATGGCATTCCCAGTCGGTTTAATCCCGTTGGATGGGTTTTAGGGTTCGGCCTTGCAGAAATGTTAGGTGAGGGGGAAGACCGTCCACGAAAAGTGGGACCGTGATGATAATACAGGTACATGAATCAAAGCGTACCCCCTCCCGCCTCCCCCAAATTCCAGATTACGGAATTTGGGGGAGGAGTAAATCGAACGAATTACAAGTCTCGAGAGCGGTGATCGATACGGTCGTGGACGGCGAGGATGAACTCGTCCACAGGCATGCCATCCTGGCGGGAGCCATCGCGGCGGCGCAGAGAGACCGTGCCTTCAGACATTTCACGCTCGCCAACCACCAGCATGTAGGGCACTTTGAAGAGCTGAGCCTGGCGGATCTTGGAGTTCATGCGCTCGCTGCTCAGGTCAGCCTCGGCTCGGATGCCCTTTTCTTTCATCTGGCCGACCAGTCGCAGGGCGTAGTCATTATGGGCGTCGGTGATGGGGATCACCCGCACCTGATCGGGCGAGAGCCAGACGGGGAAGTTACCACCGAAATGCTCGAGCAGAAAGCCGATCATGCGCTCGTGGGTGCTCAGGGGGGCGCGGTGGATGCACAGAGGCGTCTCCTCCTGACCGTCGCGGTTGATGAAGGTCAGGTTGAAACGCCCAGGCTGGGCAAAATCAACCTGGTTGGTGGCGAGGGTGAACTCCTTGCCGATGACCGACCAGATCTGCACATCGATTTTGGGACCGTAGAAAGCGGCCTCATCCGGCACCTCTTCGTAGGGCACCTTGCCGTTGTCCATTGCCCGGCGGACCATATCCTCCGTCTTCAGCCACAGGCGCTCATTATCCACGTACTTCTTGCCGAGACCATTCTTATGGTGCGTGCTCAGGCGCATGATGTACCGGTCAATCCCAAAGATATCGAAGTACTTGTGGTAGAGGTCGATCACGCCCATGAACTCCTGCTCGAACTGGTCTTCGGAACAGTACATGTGGGCATCGTTCATCTGCATCGAGCGCACGCGCATCAGGCCGAACAGCTCGCCACTCTTCTCGTATCGGTAGCAGGATCCGTACTCAGCCAGGCGGACGGGCATGTCGCGGTAGGAGTGAGGTTTCGAGCCGAAGATCTTGTGGTGCATGGGACAGTTCATCGGCTTGACGTAGTACTTGACCCCCTCCAGCTCCATGGGT
>JBGPBQ010000278.1:0-5159 GCA_041481345.1 Anaerolineae bacterium | reverse complement strand
TGATATTTACTACGTGGTCTCCCACGGTTTAAACTAACTGGTAACAAAATGAGATGTTACCAGTTAGTTTTTTGTTGGGAGGGTTTTTGATGATTGTCAGATTAAAAATTCCATTAGAACAACAAGAATATTCCGCATTACTTGAAACTGCAAAATCAGAAATGCGCGACCCGGTTAATCAGATCCGATTTATCGTTCTTCGCGAATTACATAATCGTGGCCTTCTCATAGAAAAGAATGATCAATCCACCCAAATCATACAGGATTGTAATGACGAGAAACCAGGGGCAATCAAATAATGCTGGAAACCGGAATTCCCATTCGATCAAAAGAGTTGGTCCTGGCAGATGTGTTCACTTATATTTTTTCAGACGAATGGGGAATATCGCCCGAGCTGCAAATCAATAAAGAAATGCCGGACCTTGCCAATACTCGCGGCAGTGTTCATTATCAACAGGCAAACGAGGCTGAAAAGAACAATCCAAACTATTTAGGTGGAGGGGTAGATAATGATTTTCCTGAAACCAAATAGTTTATTAGTGTCACTCCCTGTAAGGGTTGGCAAGATTACAGACGAAATGGTCTATTTTGGAGGCGAACATTTTGAATGGATACAAGCCCGATATACACCAATTCTCAGGGATGATTTAATCGGGATTTTTGGTATTGATCGTCCTATGGTATGGCGTGGTAGACAGATTGTATTATTCAATGCTGATGGTAATCTCCGAGCGCGATTACCAGAAAGCAAGGTCCAAGATGAAACGATATGAAAACGATCCTAAGAAAAGTCGGGGGGTGGACCCCACTCGTTGACCAACTGGCAATGTTAAAAGATGAAAAAGACAATTATAGATATGGCACAGTTGGAGCTGCAATATTCGGGGTGGTATGGCGACATTGTCAGATGCAAGACGGCATTTGTAGGGCTTCTCAGGAAACCCTAGGTGAATTGATTGGGGTAAATAGCCGAATGACTATGAATAAGTACCTGAAACGCCTGGTAGAGGATAAATACCTGATTGACACAACTCCAGGTCTCAGGAACAAACCACATATCTACAAAGATGCAGGAAAATTGAATCTAGCCATATCCATTGAAGCAGAAAAGGCCCTCCCTGAAGATGACCCCAAAATAGGTGTACACGAAATGGACACCGCCAATAACGAAATAGGTGTACAAGGTGGTGTACACGATGGTGTACACGAAATGGACATGAGTATTACTAGTAATACAAGGGAGGACGAAAGAAAAAGCGAAAAAAAAGGTAGGCAAAAATCGCCTCCCTCCCCCTCCGCGCAGGCAGAAGCAAAAAACACTTCTGCCCTTGCGGATAATAACTTTCCTCAGATTGTTAAGGACATAAAAATAATAACCAATTATCTTCCTCCTAAAGACCAATGGGTGTTCCTGGAAAAGAAATTCCCTGAAGGGATAACAGATATGAATAAGGCGCGGAATTATTACAATTATGCGCGTGCCAAGCATATCAACCCGCAAAATTACGATATCTGGTTAATCGAATGGTACTCGACCGATGGCTATTATATGCACCCTAAGGATAAGGCTAAATTTTATGAACTATATCGCGGCGATGTTATCCAAAACCCTACGATCCCCAGGGACGAAGAACCCATTAACATTACCGCAGAAATTGACGACTTGAACGACACAGAAACAATCCTGGTTCCCGGGAACCAATCCGAGAAAACCAAGGAACAAGAAATATCTTTAGTAGAAAAATGTAATTTACGAGCCACGCGATTAAGTATCTATCCGAAGGTAAACCTGTGACCCTGCAAGATTACAATGTGAATGAGCTGCTAAACCGACTACACGAGGATTGGCGTGAGCTGATCACGAAGCGTGCAGTAGCCGAAGGGGTCGAACGTGAACAATACGACAAGGTTTATGGCAGGTTGATTGGCTACATGGCTGAAATCGAACGTATTAGATCGGAGCAAAGCATGGCATTACCTGGGTTGATTGCCACATGCGGAACAATCCTGGATGAATTTTTGAGAAAAGAGGTTCAACGATGACAGAGAAACGAAACTATCGGCACGTCTATCCCATCACTTTCAATGATTCAGAATTTTACATTCTCGACCAGCTCGCAAGGTTCACCAACGGAAACCGGAGCGAGTCTATTCGTGTTTTACTGAGGGAAGTCGGCGTTTCCTTCGGATTGATCACGGAAGAAGAACGCCAGGCGTTGGTTTTTTGTCACAAAGAAGGACCCCCATTTACGAAAAATAAGGAGAAAAAATAATGAGGTGCTATTATGAAGATGGCCGCAGTTATGAAATTTCTTTCCGGTTGACCCGGAAGGTTCTACCAGGCGAGGACAACATCCACGCAGATACAACCCCGGTTTGTTTAGTGGGCAAAAATCTTCTCATCGGCGCCGATGGTCCTAATCCAGAAACCCGGACTGTATTCTCTGTGTATGGAACTGTAATTACCTTGACAGCTCCTCTTGAATTTTTGCATCTGTCAAATGGGTATGTCGTAAGGACGACCATACCATAATGGCTAACTGTCTAGGGAAAACACCCACCGGGGCTGAGTGCCCAGCACCAGCACAACTAGGAAACCTATACTGCCTGTGGCACGATCCTGAGCGTATAGAGGAAGCTGCTCTAGCCAGGGCGAAGGGTGGTTACGCTCGAAAAATTGTGCATCTTGGTGGTAAAAATTATCCCACCTCGATCAGAACCCCTGAAGATTTACTAGCACTCGCTGACGCTGCCCTCGCTGATTGCGTTCAGATGGATGGCAATATCGCCAGGATGCAATCTATTGTCTCGTTGATCAATGCGTACAAAGATATTTTAAGTTTGGTCAAGATCAGCGAAAAGCTTGAAGGCTTACAGGAATTAATCAATGCAAACAAAATCACTGGAAAATATAATTGACAACCTGGTCGACGAGCAGATCACTGCCCAGCTCACCGCGTTACTACGTCCATTGGGACTGAAAAGATTTGAGAAGTTTGTAGCGTGGTTGAAGGCGATCCCTGAGGGGAACGATCCTGATGAGATAGTCCAGCTCGAAAGTGTGCCTGCATACCTGGAATTAGATCAGGATACACAGGCACTTTACGAGGACTTGCTTGCGAACCTCCAGCGTTTGACGAATACGATAGCAAGTTTGAAAGGCAAGCGCGCGGATGCTATCTATGACAATATTATTAAGCAGGTATGGGGGGTGCGCTCATGGTGATTACTAAGTTTGGTCTTGAGACTTGTCTGGGGTGGGTCCTAAATAACTTTGGGCAGCCTGGATACTTGAAAGCTCATAGTATGACTGAATCACTATTCCCGGGGAATAGTCGAAAGGCAGAAGTAGAGGATCTGTTGTGGTCAAAGCTCAATGAAGCCGAAAGGATTTTCGTCGTGTCTGTGCTTGATCATGTCACCCAGGTGGGTGAGGATGGCATGGAAATCGAAGAGAAAGACAGGCAGGAATTACACGACTTGTTTTATAAAACCTGTAATCTTGGAACATGGAACATCTAAGGAGAAAAATTATGGAACCAGCGACGAAAGCAGGAAGAGCCGCCCTACGAAAAGTTATTACCGACGCGGCTGATCAAGAATTTGCCAAGCGATACGCCGAGTGGGAGATCCTGGGAATGGATGCTAACCATCCCACCGTAGTGGAGGCAACCTACCAGATCGTTGAGCGGGTTAATCGTGATCTGAAAAAACTAGACGAGGCCGATGAAGCCGAGAATACAGAATATGTCGATCCAAACCCACCGATTGTTTTGCCGTGGTTGAATGACAAGGAGTAATGATCAATGACTAAAGAAAAAGAGCCTGAAAAGCAAGAGACTATTGAATCATTGAAGGCTGAGCTGGCTGCTGCCCAGGCAATCATCGACAAAGAGAAAAGTAAACGGGAGGGTTGGCTAGTGATTGCTCCCAACGCTGCCTATGGAGGCGCACAGTTCGGGACCATAATTTTCGAAAATGGAATGGCGTTTGTCCCTAAGAGTAAAGTCGTGCCATACTTCATTTACGAACTCTCCCTAGAGCAGAAAAAATTGTCAGAAGATCAGCGGACCGCGATCTTAGAAAATCTGCGCTCCCAGTCCAGCGCTCGCTGTGTCACAGAACTTGTATCCGACTTCGGTTACAAAGCTACCTTTTACACGGCTGACCAGTCCGACCAATTAGACGAGGCGATTGCTGCGCAACGAGCTCGAGCAAGGATTGCGATCGAAGCGCAGAGTGACGCCCAGCGCTTACTTAGGATGGCTTTCCAAGAACGTGGTGAATTTTTAGGTATTACGCGTGAGTAAACTGCGAGCTGGGATTGCCCACCCGTACCAAATGTGCGGGTCCCATCTCGGGAAAGGAGCGCCTTGTCCTAGAGATAGGGCGCTCCTTTTATAATGGACCTGGCACACGACTAGAATGATATCCACTTTCTCCAATTGCCCCCCCAACCTCTCCCTGACAATAAGCAGAGGTTACAACTTGACTAGACTGATCAATACTGTAGAGATGACTTAGATCACGCATGAAGGAATTATCGTTCTTGTATCTGGCACCAGAACGGCAGGAGATGGACCACACCGACCACACAAGCCAGGTGACGAGCAGGTTGATTCGGGTTGATCTGTTCCTGGCTGGTGGAGGATGGATAGATTAAATGATTAAATATTCAATTGCTAATACGTTTGGGTTGTGGTTTGGTTTGTGGTGTATGGTGGGTGGGGGTGGTGGCATCGGTTTGGTGTTGGTGTGGATGTTGGAGATATTGCTCGCGGGGAATTTTCACGCCAAATTTTTGAATATTCTAAGTAGGAACTCATAACCAATTAATTAGGAGGTTAAAAGATCATGGCATATAGAGGTAGAGATAAAAGCTGGACACCCAATCGCAGAGCGTCGGCAGTGAAAGCTACTGTGGCACGTAGCGGTTATTCAAACTGGCTCGCTGCCAAACCAGCAGGCACGAGACTTCCGGCAGTAAAGTCGAGCTGGAAGGGTGGCGCGGTTGGGAACGTGCAGCCGTATGACGAACGGGGGGCAGCGATAAGTGAGAAGTTTGCCGGGCAACCTGTACCCTCGAGGAATTGGTCCCCACAAACTGTTTTGGGTCCTTTGGTGCAATCTGGAGCTGATAAAGCTGCTAAACTCGCTTT
>JBGPBQ010000277.1:0-5183 GCA_041481345.1 Anaerolineae bacterium | reverse complement strand
GAATGGTATTGAATTATTTTGGAACAATCTTCCGCTACCCTGTACCAGATGATCTTCTCGGTATCCGCTAATCCGCTATGGTTCCGTTTTCCGGCCTATCCTCTTTCCACCTCCTCACCTCCATGCCTCCTTCCTTCCACCCTCACCTCACCCACAACGCCTCCCTATCCCAAAATACCATTCGTTTCGCTTCATATTTTCCCCAAACGAATCCTTGTAAAAGCCCGATGTCACCCTCCCTCTTAAACCCGCCCTGCGGGCTCGCGCATTTTGGTGCGCGCTCCCTGGCAAGCGGCTTTGCGACCCTGGGCAGATGTTCTTTATCTGTCACAGCCTCGCGAGTGTTCTGCGAGCGAGGGTGCATCAACGAGGGCGTTTTTTGCCTGAAGCATCGCGAGGGTTCTTCACGAGCGATTCAAGGACGCTCTATGTCCGCAGACTCACGAACGATCTTGGTGAGTGAGCAAAGCTGCGCTTTGCTGCTCTCCTCAGCCGTGGGTTTCAACCCACGGCGAAAAGATCAAGATTGCTTCATCCGCCAAAGGGCGCCGGGTTCGCAATGATAGTTAAAAAAACAGGGACGGCTTTATTACCGTCCCTGATAGAACTTCTTCCCAGACGTCCCCTTTCGGGGCGTCTCTAGGACAATTAATTCTAATAATCCATCCCACCACCACCAGGCGGCATCATCGGAGCTTTATCCTTCTCCGGCACGTCGGTGACGAGCGCTTCGGTGGTCAGGATCATGGCGGCGATGGAAGCCGCATTCTCGAGGGCGCCACGTGTGACCTTGGCGGGGTCGATGACACCGTCTTTGATCATGTCCACGTAGACTTCGCTGATCACGTTGAAGCCGATGTTCTTGTTCCTCTTTTCCTTCTGGGTGCGGCGGACGGTATCCAAAATGACGGAGCCATCCTTGCCGGCGTTCTCCGAGATCTTGCGCAGCGGCACTTCCAGCGCCTTGCGCACGATGCTGACGCCGATCTGGGCATCCTCGTTGTCCATCTTTAAGCCATCCAGGGCTTTCATGGCGTTGATCAGGGCAACCCCACCCCCCGGCACGATGCCATCTTCGACGGCGGCGCGGGTTGCAGACAGAGCGTCTTCGACACGATGCTTCTTCTCTTTCAGCTCGGTCTCAGTAGCGGCACCCACACGGATGATGGCGACACCACCCGAGAGCTTTGCCAGGCGTTCCTGCAGTTTTTCCTTGTCGTAATCGCTGGTGCTCTTATCGATCTCCACACGGATCTGGTCGATGCGTCCCTTGATCATGGCGGCATCACCCTTGCCACCCACGATGGTGGTGTCGTCTTTGGTGATGACGACCTTCACAGCACGACCGAGGTCTGCGATGGTGGTGCCATCCAGCTTGCGGCCGGTCTCTTCAGAGATTACCTGACCATTGGTCAGGACGGCGATATCCTGCATCATCGCCTTGCGGCGGTCACCAAAGCCAGGGGCTTTGACGGCGACAGCATTCAGCATGCCACGGATCTTATTCAGCACCAGAGTTGCCAGGGCTTCACCGTCCACGTCCTCGGCGATGATCACCAGGTCACGTTTGCCAATTTGCACCAGTTTCTCCAGCAGCGGGACAATATCAGCCGCCGCAGAGATCTTCTTGTCGTAGACCAGAATGTAAGCATCCTCGATGGAGGCTTCCATGTGCTCGGGATCGGTGATGAAATAAGGTGAGACGTATCCACGGTCGAACTGCATACCTTCGACGTACTCGGTCTCGAATTCCAGACCCTTGGATTCTTCCACGGTGATGACGCCATCTTTACCGACTTTGTCCATAACGTCGGCAATCAGCTCACCGATCACGCGGTCCTGGGCGGAGATGGAGGCCACGTTGCCGATCTCGGCTTTGGTGGTAACTTCGATGGCATCCTCGCCAATCTTTTTGACCACGGCTTTGGTGGCGGCTTCGATGCCATGCTTGAGTAGCATCGGGTTGAAGCCGGCGGCGAGGTTCTTCATACCCTCGGCGACGATGGCATGCGCCAGCACGGTGGACGTGGTGGTGCCATCACCGGCAATATCGTTGGTTTTGGTGGCGGCTTCCTTGAGCAGCTGGGCACCCATATTCTCAAACGGGTCTTCCAGCTCGATCTCCTTGGCGACAGTGACGCCATCATGGGTGATGGTGGGGGAACCGAACTTGCGGTCCAGGGCCACATTGCGCCCTTTCGGGCCGAGTGTGGTTGCGACTGCGTTTGCAAGGACGTCCATGCCCTTGCTCAGCTTGCGACGGGCTTCTTCAGAAAATTGCAGTTGTTTTGCTGCCATAGTTCATTACTCCTTTGATTATTTACCTACAACAATTGCTAACAAGTCAGATTCACGCAGGATGAGCAGTTTCTTGCTATCCACCTTGATCTCGGTGCCGGAATACTTGGCAAACAGGACGATATCGCCTTTCTTGACATCCATGGCGATGCGCTTGCCTTCGTCATCACGGTCACCCGGGCCAACGGCCAGGACGGTGCCTTTTTGGGGTTTTTCTTTTGCGGTTTCAGGGAGAACGATGCCGCTCGGGGTGATCTCATCTTGTTCGATGGGCTCAACCACCACACGGCTGCCTAACGGTTTGAAATTGATGGACATAGCCACCTCCTATTGTGGAATGTTTGGATTGACCAACAGTTAGTGGTTTAGCACTCATGTGAAGAGAGTGCTAAACCATGCTGAATGATACCCAATTTTGGAATAAAAGTCAAGGGAGATTGGTTTATTTAAAATGAATCTAACGAGATTCTGATAGTAATTTGTCATTGCGGTTGTAGCCGCCATCGTTGATGGCGGAGCAGTAGGTTGGCCGTGATCAGCGATCCCAGCTACAGTTGCGGTTGTAGCTGCCATCGTTGATGGCGGAGCAGGAGGTTGGTCGGGATCAACGATCACGGTTACAAAACCGGATCACGGCGACAAATCAAGGTGTGGGGGTTGGTGAGGGCCTGGCGGTCGGGGAGGTTGTGGCTGCTACTGAGGGAGTGCTCATCAGCGAGCGGCAGGTGGCTTCGTTGTCCGCCACGTTCTGCATCAGCACAGGGTCGTCGGGGTAGGTCAGGCGTAGCTGGGTCATCAGCTGGAGCGAGTGGGAGCAGTAGCCATTATCGGGCGTGCTGAGGTAAGCCAGCACACTGCCGTAGCGGACGTAATAATAGGCTACGTTCAGGTTGGTGAGCGGCAGGGGCGGCACGGTGGCGTTTTGAGCGGCGCTTTCAGCCAGGATACCGTTGTCGACAAACTGCTTAACGGTGTCATTCTCCGCAGCGGTGCAGCCGTCAACGGCACAGCGCAGGGCGGGCAGGGCAGTCTCGTAGTTGCGTGCCTGCACGTAGATCATCCCCAGCTGACCGTAGGTATCGGAGTTGCCGGGGTCGAAGGCGAGGGCTTTCTCGGCGTTACGCGAAGCAATGAAGAACTCACCCTGTTGGGCGTAGGTCTTGGCGATGGCGATGTATGGGTAGGGGTCCTTGATCCCCAGCTGCTGGTTGATGGTGGCGGCTTTTTCGAAATACTCCAGGGCGGTAGTATACAACGTGGTTTGATTATATGCCAGCTGGCGGTAACCCAGACCGATGCGCAGGTACAGGAAGGTGAGATTGGGGGTGATATTGGAGGCCTTGATGTACTCATCGATGGCGTCGCGGTAATAGCCCCAGCTCTCAAGCACGGTGCCCAAGACGCGGTGGGCGTCCATCGAGTCTGGCGCCAGATCCACCGCCTGGCGGGCATACTGCTGAGCCTGGTCCCACTTCTGCTGGTCGAGCAGCACCTCGGCGTAAAAGGCCAGCGCCAGGGCATTCTGCGGGTCGAGCAGGTAAGCCCGGTTAGCGGAGGTCTCGGCCTTGGCCAGGTAGGCCTCGCGGTCATTGGCGCTGACCAGGTTGCTGGAGGCATTCCAATCCAGCACAAAGGCATTGATGGCGGCGACGGTGCTGTCATCGGGGGCCAACTCCACCGCCTTCTCAGCCGAGGTCAGGGCAGTCTGCAAGCGGTCAAGGCGCTCCTGGTCGGTGCTGAGTGTGCTAGAGGAATAGGTCTGGATGCGGGCCAGCTCGGCCCACACCAGGGCGTTCTGCGGGTCGATGGCGAGCGCCTGCTGGTAGGCACCGATGGCGTCCTGGTCGGTAGCCGGGTCATCCAGCTTGCCGGCTGCAAAATAGGCTTGGGCTGCCAGGATGTACGACTTCGGCGAGCGCGTCGGGGTGGGCGTGGGGTTGAAGGGCGACTGGACCTGCCCGCGGTTCAGCTGGAGCAGCAGCCACAAGCCGCCCAGGATGAGGAAGGTCAGCACCAGGATGCGGTACGGGTTGGACTTGCTCCTGACCGGGTGGAGATTAAACGTCTTGCCGTCCTGGATCTGGCTCATATCAGGGTGTGGGAGTCCCGCTGGGCACGGGGGTGGTCGCGGCAGGCGTGCCGGAAACGGTTTTACAGTAGTCCATCCCCTGGTTAGCATTGTAATATGCCACCTGGTCGTTGGCGATGTTGGTCAGGATGAGGTGCATGATGGGGATGGCTTCAGGGCAGCGGTCCAGCTGGGTGAGCGAGAGGGCGTAGACCGAATAATAGTCATCGGCAATCCGCCCGGGCGCCAGCGGGAGACCCTCAACGGTGGTTCCATCAGCGGTAATGCCCCCACGCACGGCTAATTCTAATTCGTTAGCTGCTCCAGTATAATCATCATTCTTGTAGAGCAAGAAACCCAGGTTGCCATGCAAGCGGGCGCTAGTCGGGTCGAGGCTGAGGGCCTGTTGGGCGAACTGGATCGCTTTGCCATACTGCCCTTCCGTCAAATAGGTGCGGGAGATTTCGGTGAGGATATCGGGGTTGGTGGGGTTGAGCGCTACGCCGGTGAGCATTTCCTGGATGGCCTTGTCGTACTCGCCTTGTAATTTATACACCGCCCCAAGTGAGTAATGCAGGTCCCATAACTTATCGTTGATGGCGATGGCTGCCTGGTATTCCGTAACGGCTTCGACCAGGTTGTTGGTGTTAAAAAAAACATAACCGCGCGCCCGATGGGTTTCAAGAGCGGTCGGGTCGAGCGTCTGGGCTTTCTGCGACATGTCGATGGCGGTCTGGATGTCTTCGTAGTTGCCCTTGTCGAGCAGGATCTCGGTGTAATAGGCATAGGCGGCGGCGTTATTCGGGTCAAGCTCGAT
>JBGPBQ010000276.1:0-5195 GCA_041481345.1 Anaerolineae bacterium | reverse complement strand
CATTAACAAGTCATACACGGAATCCCTCTCCTCGGGTCTAAAACCAGACCGGACAGTCCGTCACTAGGAGAGAAGGGCACAGGGGTAGAATTGGAACGTCAATCTCGGAATTCCTCCTCTGTGCTCCTACAGAAAGGTAGATTGGACAGGAATGCCCCTACCGAAGGGTAGACGGACTGGTGGGCGTAAGGGAAGTAATAGAAGGTCAGATTCGGAATTTCTCCCTTCCGGTCTAAAACCGGACCGGACAGGTACATCCCGAAGAAAGTAAGGCGCAGGGGTTTACTTTCGAAAGCAAATAAATGAATTCCTCCCCTCCGGTCGTAAACCAGACCGGACAGGTGTGCGTCTACTTATCGGGATGTGAAATAAACAATTATTTGTAGGACAGCCCTGGTGAGGATGGCATGCAGGTCGGTAAGAGCAAAATTGGCAGGTTTTTGTTTTTTATTGGCTTGATCCTGTTGGTGGTATTTTTCGCCATGGACCAGACCAAACACCCGGCATACGGCTATTTCTGCGCGGGCGTGCTTGTAGTTTTCCTGGGTGGGATGTTGATGCTGCGTGGTCAGCAGCCACCCGCAGAAAGCATGCGCTTCAGAACCTTGCGCAGGTGGCGGGAGCAGCAACGACAGAGAAAAGAAGAGAACAAGAAAAAGTTATACTGACATCGAGATTCATTGACTGGAGGCGCTAAACCGTTATGTCCAAAGTAATTCCTCTTGCAGAGGCTGTACGCCAATATGTCAGAGATGGCGACCTGGTGTATGCGGCGGGTTTCACCCACCTGATCCCGTTCGCGGCCGGGCACGAGATCATCCGGCAGCACAAACGTGAGTTAATCCTAGCACGCGCCACCCCCGACCTGATCTACGACCAGATGGTGGCGGGAGGCTGCGCAAGTAAGGTGATCTTTTCATATATGGGCAACCCCGGGGTGGGTTCCCTACGCATCGTCAGGGCAGAGATCGAAGCTGGCAGGCTGGAATGGGAGGAATACTCGCATTTTGGGATGATCTCACGCCTCCAGGCTGGGGCGACCGGCCTGCCCTTCATGCCGATGAACCCGACCGCGGCGGGAGACCTGGAGCGGATCAACCCCAACTATCGTACGGTGAAAGACCCGTACAGCGGTGGGGAAGTGGTGGTGGTGCCGGCATTGAAACCGGATGTAGCCATCGTGCACGTGCAGCGCGCCGATGCAGACGGCAATGCCCAAATCTGGGGCATCATTGGCGAGCAGAAGGAAGCTGCTTTCGCGGCTGAACGAGTAATCCTGACAGCGGAGGAGATTGTGGATGAGAGCATCATCCGCTCAGACCCCAACCGTACGCTGATCCCAGGGTTCATCGTGGATGCGGTCTGCCAGGTGCCGTATTGTGCACACCCATCCTACACCCAGGGGTATTATGACCGGGATAACAGCTTCTACCTCAATTGGGATGAGATCAGCAGCAACCGCGACGCCACCCTGAGCTACCTGGATGAGTGGGTTTACGGGGTGAGAGACCGGGCTGAATATTGGGAAAAGCTGGGCAGCGAAGAGCATGATCGGCTGAAAATAGCCAGCCGACCCAGCGCCACCGTGGATTATGGGAAATATTAGACATGGCTGACTATACATCACCTGAGCTGCTTACCATCAACGCGGCCCGCCTGCTGCGGGACGGCGACCGAGTGTTTGTGGGGGTGGGCTTGCCCAACCTGGCATGCAACCTGGCAAGACGGACGCATGCCCCGAATTTGCTGATGATCTATGAGGCGGGCGTGATCGGCGCCCAACCGGAACGACTGCCACTTTCGATCGGCGACCCGACACTGGTCAGCGGGGCGCTGGCAGTATGCAGCATGTACGACATCTTCGCCTTCTACCTGCAGCGCGGCAATGTGGACGTGGGCTTCATGGGAGGGGCACAGATCGACCGGTTCGGCAACATCAATGCAACGGTGATCGGCGACTATACCCATCCCAAGGTACGCCTGCCCGGCTCGGGAGGCTCGATGGAGATCGCGGCCTGGGCGAACCGCTGTTACCTGCTGACGCCGCACTCCAAACGGCGCTTCCCAGCCAAACTGGACTTCAGGACCTCCGCTGGATTTTTAAGCGGACGAGCAGAACGCCAGGCGGCCAACTTGAGAGGCGGCGGTATGCTGGCGGTGGTGACCGACCTGGGCATCATGGAACCGGATGAGAGCGGTGAATTGGTGCTAACCGCCCTGCACCCTGGTGCAACCGTTGAACAAGCACGGGAGAATACCGGCTGGGAGCTAAAGGTGGCGGAGCAAGTGCGCACCACCCTGCCGCCAGACCCTGAGGAGCTGCGCATCCTGCGTGAAGACCTCGACCCGCGGGGAATCTACCTGAAGGGCAGCGCTTGAGGTGACCCGGCTGAGCCAGGGCTACCAGTGACAGGTTACAATCATTCCCAGTTTCCATCGGCAGCATGCTCACTTTCTTATTAGCATTAATCCCCATTTTGCTGATCCTGGTCTTGATGTTGGGGCTGCGCTGGGGCGCGGTACAGGCAAGCATCGCCGGCTACCTGGCGGCGATCGTAATTGCGATCCTTTATTTTGGCAGTGGACTCAAACTGCTGGAGTACGCACACATCAAGGCCCTGCTTTCCAGTCTGGATGTGCTGCTGATCATCTGGGCAGCCTTCCTGTTTTATCGTGTGACGGATGAAGCCGGAGCCGTAATGCAGATTGGTGAAGCCCTGCCGCACCTGACGGCTGACCGGGGGATGCAAGCCCTGGTGATTGGCTGGGGGTTCGCCGCATTTCTGCAGGGAGTGGGAGGGTTCGGGGTGCCAGTGGCAGTGGTCGCGCCCATCCTGGTTGGATTGGGCTTTGCTCCCATCGCGGCGATCATCATCCCATCCATTGGGAGCGGGTGGGCGGTGACGTTTGGCTCGCTTGGCTCCGCCTTCCAGGCATTACTCTCCACCACGGGTTTGCCAAGCAGCCAGCTGGCGTTCCCGAGCGCCTTGTTCCTGGGGATCGCAGCCCTGATCACCGGGCTGTTGGTATTGCATTGCACAGTGGGTTGGGGTGGACTGCTGCGCCTGACCCCCGTGGCAATCCTGTTGGGAATCATCATGGGAACAGTGCAGCTGATCGTGGCGGTGTGGGGCCCGTGGAATACGGCAGCTTTCCTGGGCGGGATGGCGGGATTACTGGCAAGCTTTGGGCTGGCAAGATTCTACCGGGGGAGGCAAAACCATAATGACGGTCTGGATGGGAAGGCGCTGCTGATCGCACTTTCGGGGTATGCCATTTTGGTGGTGATCACGTTGGTGATCCAGATGATCACTGGAGTGAAAAAGCTGCTCGGTGGGGTAGTGATCCAGGTGCGCATCCCTGAGCTCAGCACCGGGCTGGGATATATCACCAAGGCGGGTGCAACCAAGCCCATCTCGTTGCTCAACCACGCGGGGGCGGTGCTGCTGTATGCGGCGATCATGGCATACTTGATCTACAGGGTGGCTGGCAGGTATAAAACAGGCGCCTTTGGGAGCATCCTGGCAGGCACGGTGAAGAGGGTGTGGGCGCCCAGCGTCAGCATCATCCTGATGGTGTGCATGGCGACGGTGATGGAATATGCCGGCATGACCGAGGCACTGGCGCGTGGATTGGCGAAATTAGCAGGATCGTTTTTCCCACTCGTAGCGCCATGGATCGGCGCCCTGGGAGCCTTCATGACCGGCAGCAACACCAACTCCAACGTGGTATTCGCACTGCTGCAGCTACGCACGGCACAGTTATTGAGTATCAGCGCAGCGTTCATCCTGGCGGGTCAGACAGCGGGGGCAGGCCTGGCGAGCGTGGTGGCACCAGCCAAGATTGTCGTCGGGACGAGCACAGCCGACCTGGCGGGCAGAGAGGGAGAGGTGATGCGCAGGATGCTGCCGTACATCATCGTTCTGGTGCTGCTCATCAGCCTGCTGACGTTCATCAGCGCGGCATTGGCTTCACAATGAATCATTTGATAATATTATATTATTTTGAGGGTATACGAGGCAAAACATGAATAAATCATCCACTCCCATCAACCAGCCGCTGCGTAAAGACCGGGCAAAAGACGACACCTGGATCAGGGAATATCTGAAGAAGGTGCCGTTTGGGATGCTGGCAACCGAGTATGAAGGCCAACCTTTCATCAAGCCAACGCTATTCGTGTATGACGAAGGCGAGCAGGCCATCTATATCCACGGAGCGCTGGTTGGACGAATGCGCACCAACCTGGAGGTCAACCCGCGGGTCAGCTTCTGTGTCGCTGAGATGGGGCGCCTGCTGCCGGCGGACACCGCCATGGAGGTGGGGGTGGAATACGCCAGCGCGGTGGTGTTCGGCAGAGCAGAGTTACTGACCGAGGCTGATGAAGCCCGGCATGGACTGCAGCTGCTCCTGGACCGGTACTTCCCGCACTTGAAGCCAGGGATCGATTACCGTGAGATCCTGCCGCAGGAGCTGGACATCACCTCGGTGTACCGGATCAAGATCGACTCATGGAGTGGTAAGGAAGAACATGCCAGGCAGGACTTCCCCGGGGCGTTCAGTTACCAGGCTCCCTGAGCCTCCTAGCGGAAATAAAAGCAAGGACTATTTTGAGAGAGTTTCAGGTGATGGATTGGAATATGAGGTTAGCCGAAAGCTTCGAACTTTATTTCAAAGGCAAACACACGATTGAGACGCGCGCACCTGGAAGGGTGAACCTGCTGGGAGAGCACGTGGACTATAACCAGGGGGTGGTGCTACCGGCAGCGATCGACCGGCAGGTGCGCCTGGCAGCAACACCGACTGAGGACGGCAGGGTGGCATTACGCGCCCTCGACCTGGGTGCTGAGGCGACGTTCAATTTGAGCGAGATCGAGAACCGAATTGACGTCGATGGAAAACCCCTACCTGGCTGGGCGCTATACCCGGCGGGGGTGGCGGGGGCGCTACAGCAAGCTGGGTTCCGGGTGGGTGGAATGCAGGCTGCTTTTGCGTCCGACATCCCGATTGGGGCAGGATTGAGCAGCTCAGCGGCGGTGGAGGTGGCGTTTGCCTTCACCTGGCAAGCACTATCAGGGTTGGAGGTCGATAAATTAAGCCTGGCAAAGCTGTGCCAGCGAGCTGAGAATGAGTATGTGGGGGTATCATCGGGGTTAATGGACCAGTTCGCCAGCGCCTGCGGGGAGGAAGGGCACGTG
>JBGPBQ010000275.1:0-5217 GCA_041481345.1 Anaerolineae bacterium | reverse complement strand
AGGTCTCGAAGACCTGTCAGGTCTATTATGTTCCTCCGAAATTAGAACCCTTTCATTATGCATTCTCCCAAACATGACGATTCTCATTTATACTAAGTCTGTTGGCTAGATTCCTGTTTCCCGGGAGGGCGAGGCAGAAAGTGCAAGATAATCATCCAAGGCGTGGGAAAAATTTCACGCTCAAAGGCAGATCGAGACGGAGTCTGACCATCGGCGCGATCCTGGCGACCTTGCTGGTCGGTATAATCGCAATGGTGTCATTGGTCGTGGTGGTCAGCGCCAGCCCTGAGACCGGCGCCCAGGGAGCGGATTGGCTACGCAACCTGATCGGCACCAAGCCGGTAGCAGAACTCGAAGCCATCGTGTTCACCATTCAAGATAAGCTCCACCAGTTTGCGTATAAAGTGGAGCAGAGCACTCCATCGGCTCCTTGGGAGGTGTCCAATATTCAGGCGAGTACACCCCGTAATACAAACAGCCGCGATCCAGGCGCTCCAACCCCCACACCATCCAACAGCGCTCAGAATTCCACCAGCTCCCTCAAACCAGGCGAAAGCACAGCGATCAATGCGAGCCTTCCCAATATAACCGGCACCCCGGTTGCTGAATCGAGCGGAGGCTCCGGGACCGAACTTGTGAACCTGCCCCAGCCGGTTGATACAGCCCCCACCCAAACGCCGTGGATTCCCGCGAACATCCCACCGTTGGGTAATATTGCAGATGAAGGATTGTGGATGCCTTATATCCAGGATGCAGCCGGTAACACCGTAGCTTACAGGACCTTTCTACAACCTGACAGTGAGCGCCCATACGTGACGGTGGGGATCGTGGCATTCGACCTGACCCACACCCACCTGCACTACGAGTTGGGGACCCTTGAACCAACTTCAACCATCAACGTGCTCCGCACAGGCCAGATTCCCTCTTCTGACCGACTGCCAGGCAGCCTTTTGGCAGCATTTAATGGCGGGTTCAAGACGGTGCACGGACAATATGGGGTTTTCATGGATGGTACGGTGCTGGTGCCCCCGCTTGATGGGATGGGCACGGTCGTCATATACAAGGATGGCAGCATCCGCATCGGTGAATGGGGAGCTGACCTTACCTTAACACCGGACGTGGCGGTTTACCGGCAGAACTGCCCTCTGATGGTGCAGAATGGTGCGATCAACCCATTGGTGTACAACAATTCGATTAATGATTGGGGCGGCACCCTCAGCGGGAACATCGTCACCTTTCGATCGGGGATTGGAATCAGCCAGGATGAAAAGACACTGTTTTATTTTGCGGGGAACACTCTGACCATGCCATCCCTGGCAAAAGCCATGCAGGATGCGGGTGCATACCAGGCGATGCAGCTGGATATCAATAATTATTACGTGTTTTTCACATCATTCGAAGTACAGGATGGTCAATTATCAGGCATACCCCTTTTACCAAAGGACATGTACGACAATATTAACCGTTATTTGGATGGATTTGCGCATGATTTCTTCTACGTCACGGGGGATAAGTAAGCTATCAGCTGTCAGTATTGAGCAAACATAAAACAGCGATAAGGTATTAGCTTTGAGCCAATAAACAAAGACCAAAACTAAAAAACCCCTTAAGCATCATATAAATTGATGTAAGGGTGGAAAATTTTTATTTTGTCGTAGAAATGAAACCCCCTCCTCTCCCCACAAAACCAGGGGGGACTAGGCCTCTCCTCTCCCGGATAAAACCATCCGGGATGCGATTTTAATAATAATGGGGGAGGTGCAAATGGAAACCTCCCCCAAAAGAGCAATTTGGGGGAGGGGATATGTGCGCAGACTGCGGTGATTTTCGTTAGCAGGAGATTTTACGGTCCGACCGCTGGAGTAAGCTCGGTCCAGCGGGCACCGCTGTTATCCGTCTTTACCAAGGCGATGGCATTATCTGTGCGGGCAACTGCCCAGCCGATCTGCTCGCTGATAAAGTCCATCTGGGCGGACCAGGTGACGTCGGAGATGGGTTTCCAGGTCTTCCCACCATCGGTGGTTAGCTGGATCTTCTTGGAAAGAGCCCAGCCGGTATCGGTGGAGAAGAAGTATAAGGTCACACCGGGGTAGGTGGTGGAAGTCCACGTGCTGCCTCCATCCTGGGTGGAATAAATGTAATAATTAGAGGTATTCGGCGTAACTGTGTAGTTTATACACCGCACTCCGATATGCCCCAGGTCATTGCTGAAGAAGAACGGGTCGTAAGCGCCGCAGGCAACGTTAGATTCGGCATCATAAAGTCTGGGGGCGCTGGCTGGAGCAGGCAGAGTCACTGGCTGCCAGGTAGAACCAGCATCGGTGGTCTTGAACAGCAGCACACCAGCCTTCACGCCACCGCAGTCGCCGGTCAGCCAACCGTGAGTGGCATCAGTGAACAGCATGGCGTTCTTCGAACAACTCTGGATACCCCCATCGTTGTAAGGGTCGAGGATGCGCGTCCAGGTTGCCCCGCCGTCACTGCTGCGGTAAATCGCAACATAATCATGCATCATCCCCACCCCTACATGCACCAACAGCCAGCCGTTTTGCCCTGCGACGAGCTGCAGGCTAGACGGCACGTAAATTTCAGACAACCCGGTGAGATCCAGCGGTTGGCTGGGCTGCCATGAAGCACCGCCATTGGATGTGTGCCATACGACGACCTGGGTGGGGACGGGGTTACCGCTGCCGATGCCATAAGTCACCCAGGCGGTCATAGCGTCTTGGAAGAAACCCACGGCGGTTTTCTGAGTCCCACTCAGCGTGTCTGTCTCTGGTGGGGTGACGTCCTTCCAGGTAGAACCACTATCGGTAGTAAACAGCACATGGTCACCCACATTTCCCAGGCCTCCAATCGCCCAGCCGATTGTGGCATCGATCATATCGATGGTAGTCACGTTGAACTCCTGCCCGGCGGGGAAATGCTGGATTGCATTCACCGGCAGGCTGGTGGCAGTGGGCGTGGGCGGGATCGGCGAAGGGGTTTCAGTGGGGGGTGAAATAGTCGAAGTGGAAGAACTAGCTTGCGTGGGTGGCGGGTTGGTAGGCTGGCTGGTACCGGTTGTAGATACGGTTGCGGTGGCGCAGGCAGCCAATGATAAGGCGATGAAGCACAAGACAAGCAAATAGAATATTCTCTTCATTACTATTTCCTCCTAGATCATCCAGCACTTATTATATCTTGCAGCAGCGATGTGCAGGATTAGGGGCTGAATAAAATCTGGAACGCTCCATTAACGAAACCGGGAGCAGGTTGGTTCCCACCATCCCGCTCCCAAGATATTATCGTTTTGCTATAGCGTCATTATTATCTGTATATTATCGTGTTCAGAGAACTCTCTCAGGACCTGCGATTGCAATCCCTTGAAAGCAGTGACTCAATAAGTGACCCGTTCATGGTACCCGTGTGAGAGACTGCCTTCACGAATGCCTTTTTTCGGCTCAATTTGTACCCCCAGTAATGGTTATTGGACTGGCTGAAAACCTGCCGAGTAGTATACCGTTCACCAACACCGTATACGTCCCTGAGGTGAAACTACCCAAGGGAACTGTAACCGAAAATGGCTTTAGCACCGTGACGCAGGCAACACCACGATTAAACAAGCTGTACACCTGGATATAGATGGTGCCACTCAAAGTTGTTGAACCAACGACAATCCGTAAAAGGTGGCATGGGTCTGGAAGGTTTCCCGTCAGGACCGCTTCCGCCTTTGTCGGTATGCCTGTAGAAACGATGAGCCGGCTTTTTGCCAGGTCAAGGAACACCTTGTCGCGAGTCAGCTTGGAATCACCAGGCTGGGGGAAATAGCTTGCGGATGAGGTACCGGTCGAAGTCGTCAGGGATATGCTCTTCAACGAGGTGCCCAATGACGAGCTAATCGATACTGAGCTAGTCGATGCAGAAGCGCTCATACCGGAAGAAGAGGTATCATCCACCACCAACCCTAGATATGTGCGGAACGGTGCGGCCGGCACTAATGCGCCAGAACTTGCCACCTGGGGTGCCGTTGAAACTGGACCCGAAAATGCCATGAGCATTATAGTGACTATGGACAATATTAAAATGTTTTTCACCTTCATGATTAACTCCTTCAATTCTCTTGTAGATAGATTTTTTTTGTGAATGGTTGACTAACTTTGGGTGAAGCCGATAAGTGAATTAAAGATATTCTTTATCATCTAACCACCTACGGCAGCTTTCATCACATAACCAATGTCTTCATCAGTTAGAAAAGTATTTTATGCATACGCATCCGTCAATCTAATTCGTATGTGCATACTATTATTATCGATCCTGGCGCAATAACCATCCTTGACACTAAATGACTCCCCTTGCAGGTTACCACGCCTTTGGACTACCAATCCCATACCGCTAGGGAAAGCATACTCTCCCAGATCATCAGCCGGTCACCCAACTACTGTCAGTATACAAGAATACTCTCCAATTTTTCATGAAAGTATCGTGAGTAATTGGATAGTTACTATCATATATACGAGTAGAAAGCTATTATTTCGAGTAATCATTTCATTAATAAATAAGGAGCGGGTTGGTGTCAACCTTCCCGCTCCCAGGATATTTTCGATCTCGGTTACTTTGACCATGAATTATTCAGTTAGCGTTCGAATCATCTTCATATCAATAAATGTTAACAAATTACTTGAGTAGAAACATGGACGCTAGCCTTGCCTAATTATTTCGTACCAAGAATAGTTGTTACGGGACTGGCTGAAAACGACCCTAACTTTGTGCCGTTAACCAGTACCGTATGCGACCCTGATGTAAAGCTGCCCAGCGGCACAGTTACTGAAAACGGCTGCAAAACTGTGGCACAGGCTACTCCAGGTTTAAACAAACTGTACACCTGGATGTTGATGGTGCTGCTGGTAGTTGCTGCCCCAACAACAATGCGTAGCACGTGGCATGGATCAGGCAGATATCCCGTCAGAAAAGCATCAACCTTTACGGGCTGCCCTGTGGCGACAATGAGGTGGCTTTTTGCCATGTTTAGGAAGACTTTATCTCGGGTCAGCTTGACATCACCAGGCTGAGGTGAATAACTTGAGGAGATGATGCCTGTTTGAGCAGTCAGAGATGAGCGTAAACCAGATGAACTAGCTGCACTGGCGGGTGCTGCTAAAACTGGAGCATTGAATACTGCGAGCAGCAAGGTGACGATCGACAAAATTATAGTACTTTTAGTTTTCATGACGTTTT
>JBGPBQ010000274.1:0-5225 GCA_041481345.1 Anaerolineae bacterium | reverse complement strand
TAGGTGATAACAACCCCATAATTTTTAAGTGGAATAGGAGAAGCAGACACACTTATCCAATCGATATGCTCTTCATCCTTTTTGAGGCCCATCTCAACATTTTCGACGCGGTGCTTTTCTTTTAAGGCGCGCACGCTGGCATATTCTTCTGCCGGCATTGGTGAATGATCCGGACGGACGATCCTCCATTGCTCCCCCTGGATCAGCCTGCCTTTTTGTTCTTCGGGGGATAATCCTAATAACCGCGTTGCCTCCTGGTTAGACTCGAGGATTTGACCACTCTGATCCGTTATCGTAACACCGAGAGGTAGCGTTTCAAACAGCACAGAATACTTGGTCAAGTTGATGCGCAATTCGTCTTCCATGTGTTTACGATCACTGATATCAAGGAAGATAGTCGCAAATTGAATGGGTGCGCATTTATAGGCAAAAACTTCGTAATGGCGATTCAAAGTGGGCGAGTAATTATCAAACTGGACCGGCTCACCTGTGAGCATGACCTTCCCAAATTTATTGATCCAGATATCACCCTCGCCCGGAAGCACTTCGTGGTAAGTTTTACCTATCACAAGGTCTCGTTTCAGACCTGTAAGGCGTTCGAAAGCGGGGTTGAGATCCAGAAAACGATAGTCACACGGCTTGCCTTTTTCATCGAAAATCATCTCGTGAATGGCAAACCCTTCGGTCATTCCTTCAAACAACGAACGATATTGCGCTTCACTTTCCCTCAATGCTTGCTCAGCCAGCTTGATATCCGAAAGGTCAACCGTTGCGATTCCAACACCGGTTATCTGTCCGTTTTGATCGCGGATTGGCTCCAGGAATAGATCAAGATATACACGCTTACCACCACTGGTGACCCAACCCTGATCTTGTAATTCCTTTCCGGTTTCAAGCACCTGTCGTTTAAGCCCCATGGTCCAGGCCGCAATCTCCGGCGGGAATATATCGGTATCCGTTTTCCCGATCACTTCTGCCGGGTTGACCGTTCTCTGGTTGTACGCCCAGATAAAACGCAAATCCTTATCCTGAGCTGCAATGGTGACCGGGGTGTTTTTAAGCAGCAAGCGGAACCTCGCTTCACTCTGTTTCAATGCTTCCTGCGCACGGACTTGTTCGGAAATATTGTAGGCCACTTCCCCCGCACCTACCACTTTACCCTCATGGTCCTTGATGGGGGTATGCAGTACGTTATATATTTTCTGGTAAAGACCTGGATCGCCGAACTCTAATACCTTGTTCGTGCTCTCGCCTTGTAATACCTGACCCCACTCCTGCGCAACTTTTTTTTGTTGTTCCGGAAGATGAGAAAATACCTCCAGCATATTCATTCCGAGGTGAATATCTATGCCGCTGAGGCGCTTCAATTCTTCCTGATATGCCTGGTTAAAGTAAGTGTAACAGTAATGTGTATCGATTGTCGCTATAATGACATCCGTACCTTTTGTCGCGGCTTCAAGAAACTCTTGCGTCTGAACTAATTCAAGTGTCCTTGCTTTAAGGGCCTCCTCGGCCTGCCTGCGTTGGGTGATATTGTTGGCATAAATACGGACAGTACCATATTCTTTTGAATGGGCGATGGTTTCTTCAAAAATCTGGTCATTTATTCTTTGTTCCGTATAGGATTGCAGAACGCTATCTTCGACGCCGTTTATCATTTCTACCAAGCCTTCGGGGAGAAATACACGTGCGTCAATCAGACCGAGCTGGGTAAGGATCTGTTGCGCGGCATGGTTGAGGTAGACCGCCTGACCATTGCGGTCAAATTCAAATATCGGGACGGGATTCAGTTGAGGAAAAGTAGCCTGGTGACGATATTCTTCGTTCTGTCGGCGGAGGGAAGATAATTCGAGTTGCAATTCCTCGATTGTGGTGGCAGTATTATCCGTGTTCATCAATCGCCATTCTCCTGTGACTGTAACTTACCGAATCTCCGATATGTCCATAATGTATCCTGTCCTTACGAGAATTGACATGATATTTTTATGGGCATGATTGGAAAAAATCCATCGTGCTGTGACTTTCAGATCGGGAACATGGTTTTGGTACAGAGCGCGTTTTACCCTACCAATAAAATAATCACGAAACAAGAATAGAATTTCTCTATTCTAATACATATTTAATGGATTGATTGTTGTATATTCAGGTGGAGAAAACGAGGATTGCAGATAGACGGCGCATATATGGACAGACTTGCACCGGTATAGTTTCCTATCATTGACCGGTTGATCAAATACAGTCGCTCAATCGTATACCTTCTCACCCTCTGCTTCGGAATTGACTGCATCACCTTCCACATCCCTCGTAGAGGGAGCCTTTAAGAGCAGTTCCCGGTAATATTCATGCTGTATGACCAGGCTCATGATCTCGTTTGTACCGGTCCAGATAGTCATCAGGCGCGCATCCCGCAACAGGCGCTCAATGGGGTAGACATTTGTGTAGCCAATCCCACCCATGACCTGCATAGCATCATTAACCGTTGCCCAGGTAGTTTCAGTGGCAAACTTTTTAGCTTCTGAGACCATTCGACGAATGTAACCGGAGTTACCTATCGAATCAATTTCCCGGGCTGTCTGGTGTACCAGGGCACGCGCTGCATCCAGGCGAGTCAGGCTGTCTGCGATTTTAAAACTGACCCCTTCAAATTCTCGGATTTTCTGCCCAAATGCCTTCCTCTGGTTAGCATAACGTGCCGATATCTCCAGGGCAGCCCGGGCAAGTCCAAGTGCTCCTGCCGCGCTGGTCATCCTTTCTGGGATCATCATCTGGTTGAAGATATCATATCCTCCATGTTCCTGACCGATCAGGTTTTTCACAGGAACCGGTACATTTCGGAAATATACCCGCCCGGTTCCACCCCCGCGCGTCCCCATGAGTCCGTAGATATGCTGGATCTCCACACCCTGCCCACGCTCAACTAGAAACGTGCTTATAGCTGTGTGGCTTTGGTTATCCGGGCTCGAACGAGCATAGACCAGGAACAGATCAGCGCCCTCAGCACCTACAATAAAGCGCTTCTGCCCATTTAATATGTAAAAATCACCTTCGCGCTTGACCGTAGCCGTTGCACCGAAGAAATCCGAACCACCACGCGGTTCGGTTAAAGCTTCTGCAACGGTGAGCTTACCGGTCAGGATCGATTTGAGATACTTCTCTTTTTGCTCAGGCGTACCGAAGACATTAATCGCTTCACCGACTATGGATGGCAGGGAAAATAAACAAGTCAGGCTGGCACCGAGCACACCGATCTCCTCCAACGCTAAAACCTCGTGTGACCAGCTGAGTCCCCGCCCGCCCCATTCAGGTGGAAAGCGTATTCCGAGTAACTGTTGTTCAGCAAGCAGCTGAATATATTCACGCGGATAATGGACTTTCTCAGCATCCATATCGAGCAATAGCTGGCGTCCAATTTTCTCGCGGGCAAACATACGCGCTTCATCACGTATGCTGAGTTGATCGAGGCTGAGTAAGTAATCAGACATAGCTTGCCATCCTTTATAAAAAGTCTGATTTATAGGTTTTTAGAAAGATGATGTTTGGCGAAGAATACCAGCGAATATTTTTGGTTATTAGGTTTTTTTACAAGCGTGTACTAATTCGAGAAAATGGAGTGTTATTACTATTTATGAGTGGTCACCAAACCGTACCGGTGAGCATATACCAATAACTCCAACCGGTCAGATACCCCCAGTTTGTCGTAAATTGAGGTCAGATGATGTCGGACAGTGGTTTCACTAATACACAATTCTGAGGAAATTCTCTTGTTCTTAAATCCCTGACCGATTAATTTGACAACTTCTTTTTCACGTTCGCTTAAGCTGTTGATACTAGCTGTTTCCTGATCAACTTTAGCAACTGGTTGGCTGCGTGATAAGCGCACCAATACGTTAGCAATTAGGGACCTTTCGAGCCAGACCTCACCGGCATGAACTTTTTCTATCGCTTTTATAAGGGTTTCTGGTGCTTGAGTTTTAGATATAACACCCACGACGCCGTCTTCAACAGCCTTCTGTTGCACCTTTGGATCATTCAATCCGGTTAAAAGAATCAGACGAGCGCCTCCGGATGCCTTAACCAGCGATGGGATAATATCGAATTCTGGAAGATATTCTAAGTTTAGTTCAAGCAAGATGATATCCGGAATCAGGCTCGTTATTATTTCAACACTATCATCCACATTACCTGCTTCTCCAACGACCACCATCCCTGGTTGGCTTTCAATGATATAACGTAAGCCAGCCCTAAAAAGGGTATGCGCGTCAAGCAGGACTATACGAATTGGATTTGTGGATGAACCTGGCATATTATTAGGGTCCAATTTCCCCCGATAAATACATTCTGATTTAGTAGTAAGGGCTAGGGTATGTTCGCGTAAATACTATTGTTTATGTGATCGAATATTCACTTGTCTGTACATACTATATCAAAGTATACGACACCTGTCAATAAAACAATAAACGACCGGGAGCATATGAGAAAATCTTAATTCGGAAAACAGATAATAAAACAAAGACAAATCCTGCGGTAAAACAGGTTTTGTCTTTGTTTATGCCCAAATCAGCTCCTGAGCCTTCAATTTGTTGAACATTAGTCACTATATATACAAGCTATCTGGGGTTATATACAGAAACTCGAGGATCATGAACAGTTGTTTGTATTTACGCACTGTTCATCAATCTAATTTTCCAGAAAGAAATTTTTATCCGGATCAGGCTTTTTTCAAGTCGTCGATTTTTTTCGATAAGCCATTAATTTTCTGGCTGAGAGCATCAATGTCAGTCCGGGTGGGGATATTCATCCGTTCCAGAACATCGGAAATGTTCTTGTTGATTTCATCTTCGACCTTGATTGTTCTGCTTTTTCGCTTATCCATCATCTCGTGCATGAGCTTTTTGCCGTCCTTTTCTGCAATTTCACCACGCTCGATTAAGCGATTGATAAGCGCTTCGACTTCTTCCTGGGCGATCGCGGCAGCGCCAATGGTTGCCAGCATCACTTTTCGGAGCATTTCCACCATCTGTGATTGGTTCTTTTCAGTCGGTTCTGCAGCAGCTGCTTCAACTTTCGGTTTGGTTGGCATTCTATTCCTCCTGTCTCAAATTTTTTTGGTTGGTTATGATGAGGTGATAATTATGACGCACTACGTCATAAAAGTATAACATTCTGTTTATCGTGAGTCAAGAGCTACCTCATAATTGTCAATATAAAGTAGAAATGTCCCCTTT
>JBGPBQ010000273.1:0-5277 GCA_041481345.1 Anaerolineae bacterium | reverse complement strand
TGTTTTTGTATCCCTTTTTATATCCCTTTCGGCATTATGTAGATAAAGGTATTCAGGTCTAATATACAGAGTATTCACCATATATGTCTGAATTCTACATTTGTATGGTCGTATGGTCAACCAATTCGCCAAAGCTTAGTAAAAGGAGAAAACTATGAAACACAGACTGTTTTTTGCTTTATGCCTCGCAATGATCCTCCCGGCATGCGCCTCGAAACCAACTGTCGTCCCGACCGCGCCGGCCGCTCCAACCCCCGTTGTTCAGGAATCAACTATGCCCATTACCTTCTCTCAAATGGTCACTAAAGCTCTGGCAGAGGTGCCGGCAATCAGCGCCGTCGAGGCAAATCAGCGCATCCAGGACAACCCGAATACTTTGGTAATTGACGTCCGCGACGCCGCCGACATCCCTGCCACGGGCATCATCCCCGGTGCAATCAATATCTCATACGGCGCCCTCACCTACAAGGCAGACAACGCGGTCCCACCAGAAATGCGGGCGCCAGAGTTACAGGACCGCTCGCGGTCAATCATTACCACCTGTTATTCGGGCGAATTGGCTGCCCTGGCCGCCAAGCTGCTCAAGGACATGGGCTTCACAAATGTCAGCCCCCTCGCGGGTGGAACCCTGGCATGGAAGGACGCAGGGTTCCCCACCAAGTAACCACCGATTAACCTCAGTATTAGTAAATTGCCAGGCAGGAAGAACTATTCTTGGGAATAAGATGGCATAGCCTGCGGTTCATTAGATATTCCTCCTTGTGTGGAAAAATGTCTACCGCAGCGCGCCAGGATACCGAAAAACCAGAGCCCGACGGACTCTGGTTTGCTCTTAGGTAGCGGGGCTTGGATTCGAACCAAGGACCTCCGGGTTATGAGCCCAGCCCCTATTTCGCACACTTTTCATCTTCAGGCTACTCTTTTTAGCCTGGCCCGGCGATGTACGTTCCAAACATGCCAGACGATAGTAAGTTTTGAAATGCTGGACAAATTGTAGCACAAATTTTTATCCCGGCAACCGTTTTATTACTCGCTTCTCCATAAGAATGGAGAGGCGGTTTTATATTCGAAGGAGGTAAAGCTATGGCAACTACCATTGCTATTCTCAACCAGAAAGGTGGAGTAGGAAAAACCACAACTGCTGTTACGCTGTCATCCGGTTTCGCTCGAAAAGGTTATCAGGTCCTCCTGGTCGATCTGGATACTCAGGGCAACGTAGCCGATAGCCTGGGAATTCCTCAAAGTGACGATCTTCGATGTTTATTATCTCCAGATCTGCGCCGGCCATTGGAGCAGGTAATCTCTCCCTCCAGTCTGAAGGGTCTGTTCGTAATCCGTTCTGATAAGAGCACTGCCGGGCTGAAAATAATTTTGTCAGGTGTGACCTTGCGCGAGTACATCTTGGCAGATGTGCTGGAGGCTGCTAATTACGACTTGATCTTCTTCGACTGTGCCCCATCAGTGGATCTGCTGCATTTTGCTGCTATCGTTGCTGCCGATTACCTACTAATCCCCACACGCTTGGACAAGCTGGCGGTCAACGGTGTGCGGGATGCTCTGCAAACCCTGGCATCGTTGAAACGCATCAGCCGCTGCCAGGTGGCAGGCATCCTCCCGACTTTCTACGAGCGGGTAACCCTGGAGAGTCACGAGCAACTCATCCACCTAGCACAGACCTTTGGACGGTTGGTATTGCCGCCTATTCCACAGGATACCCAATGCCGAGTTGCTAGCCGCTTCGGGAAGACCCTCTGGGAACACGAACCGAACACAAAAGCCCTAACCGGTTATGACCATGGCAACAGGCGTATCGGCGGATACATTCAAGTTTTAGAACGCATCCAGGAGTTGATATGAAAAACACTAACAAACAAGGCTTCACCGGTTTTGATGACCTTTCGGGTGTCGACCCGGCCGTCGAATCCCTCTTGAACCAGGGACAGCGCCGCAACGTCGAATCTCACCTGCCAAAAAACCTGCGCTCTCAGCGAAAGAAAGAACGGGAGCGAGCACAGAAACGCCTGGCGAACCGGGTCAACCTGGACCTGCCGGTCGACCTTAAAAAGCGGCTGGAGATCCTGGCCAAGAAGGAAGGTGTGCCAGTCAGCCAGTTGGTTGCCTTCTTGCTCTACGACCCGGTGCACCAGATGGAGACTCGCATGATCAGCCTGTGGGGCTACAAGACTTCCTCGGGCTGCAGGAAATTTGAGTGGAATATCGACCTCCAACGCCATGCAGAGGAGGTTCTCAGAAATGGTGAAAAAAGCAACTGATAGGGCGCTCTATGACAAAAGATGAGGCGTCCTATAAGGGCGTCCTATTAAGGCGTCCTACTAAATTCTTCATTATCGAGGATAGGACGTCCTTTAAGCCACCAGGAAGGCTCAGGAGCTTTGCAATGAAACAAAGGGCTATCTCAGATCATGAGGATAAAGTATCACCCTGAAAAGGGTAAACACGAACAAAAAGGATGGATACGAAAATGACAGACGAATTACATCTCAACGAATTCCAGGCTTATCTACTGGCCGAAGATCGCTCGCCGGTAACCATCTTAGGGTATGTCGGCGATGTGCGCCTGTTTGCGCAATGGTATGAAAACAAATACCATGAACCGCTTAACGCTCAAGAGCTAACGAACGATGCGGTACGGGGCTACAAGCAGTATCTCCTCGATCAGCCCGCCAAGCCCAAAACGATCAACCGTCGCCTAGCTGCTCTGGCGGCATATGCCCACTGGCTGGATCAAGCTGGATATGTCAAGAATGCACGCAACCCGGCGCAGGGGGTGAAGGCTGTACGAGAGACTGCGCTGGCTCCCAAGTGGCTGGATAAAAAACAGCGAGCAGCCTTACTCCGGTCTGTGGATAAAGAAGTAGAAGATGCCGTCCGTCGTTACCCCCGTCTCCGTCTGATGTACCTCCGTGATGCGGCCATCGTCAAACTTATTCTTTATGCCGGCCTTCGGGTTGGAGAAATCATCCACCTGCACCTGACCGACGTTGTTCTGGATGAGCGGAAGGGAAGCATGATTGTCAGGGAAGGGAAAGGTACAAAGAGGCGAGAGATCCCGCTTAATAACAAAGCACGTAAGGCAATGCTCGATTATCTGCAAGTCAGGCCAGAGATTAAAAATAGCTACTTGTTTCTTGGTCAGCGGAATGAAGGGATAAAAAGTAAGACGGTTCAGAGGTCGGTGGCTCGATTCACCGATCCTATTGGGATAAGCGATGTAACCCCTCACACTTTACGGCATACTTTCGCAAAATCATTGATTGACAGTGGTGTGAGCCTGGACAAGGTAGCAACCTTACTTGGGCATAAGAATCTGAATACGACACGAATTTATACAACACCCGGAATGCAGGATTTGGAGGATGCAATAAGTGAGTTGGATAGTCTTTAATTGCTCAAGAATAATCATTCGAGCGCGTAAATAACATCCCCATCTGTAGTCAGCTAGCACCTTTCTTCATTCGGCACCTAGTCTAAATAGTTGGTGGCGTGTAAAAAGGCGCCGATCAACCGGTATGGAAGGAGCAAAATCGCGGTATCACAAGGACTGTTGTCGATATTTTAGCGTTTCAAGAAGAACGGGCGTGGCTAATAGCCAAGATAGAAATCAAACCAGTCAATATTGATATGCATAAAGAACAATATTAAATATGCTCAGTGTCGCAAATCACGAAATTTAGATCTCGCGTATTAGATTGGGATTAACAATGAAGTTGTACACATTGGCGTCCTTTAAATACATAAGCCTTGAGGCATTCTGAAGGCATCAATTTACTGGGATCATAACCAGCGATTAAGAGAATAGGCTCCGGAGAATGGAATTCTGGCATACTTGCTATTATTACCATCTGTCGTATATCATCTGGACTTGGTGATGGCTTGTTAGATGGGTGAAAATGCCATTCACCCAGGTAATAATGCCTTCGTTTTCTCCACAATCGATCAATCCATCCTTGTAATCCTACTATTCCTCGATAAAAGCGTGTATGAGTCACGATGGAGTCCAATGGCGGCCCTGAAATCGTAGTTACTACTGCACAGGCTAGATCATTAGTATAGTAACCTATCAATATTCCACCAGTTTCCTTACCCGGAGTTATCTTACAGAAATGAACAATTCTTTTTATTTGAGTATGCTCAATTCTCAGCCCAAACTGCAAATCAACCGACCAAAACTCCAACGGACCTTCCATTTTTGTGTTAAAGTAAAGTTCGTAAATGAACGCCAGTGAACAAGCCATTTTCGTATTCTTGTTCGAAGATGGCCATTTGATTTTCTTTAGACAATCCGTCTAATAGTGATGCTTCTAACCACTTAATGCCTAATGAAGCTAACAACCAGATATCATCATTTCGGGCAGGGAAAACCGGGTGCCAGCATCCAATTCCTTCCATTGGCATGACCGCATCTGAATTTTCACTTCGTTCTAGTTCAAGCCAGGGCTGAAGCATGGATCGAAAAATCGAGTGAGTAAACTTACCCCTGGTATAGAAGCAGAATAGCCGTTTCGCTCCATAACCGAGAGAGAGTGAATAAAACGCTTTATTATTTTCCCATGGGAATTTATCAAACGACTGTAATACTTCATCGCTGCCAGTGCAATCTAGTATTACATCACAGTCATTGCAGGCTTCCTTATCCACAGGTTCTTTAGGTGGAAATTCCCCGCAAATTGCCACGGCTCTGACTTGGGGACTGGCTATATTCAAACGAGCGGTGATCGCACGAGATTTATATTGATCCAAATCGTTAAGCGTAAGAGTATGTCGCGCTAGATTGCCCACTTTTAGAAGATCAGCATCGATGACGGTGATATGACTACATCCCCCGCGTACCAACATCTCAGCAATGGTTGATCCTAAGGCACCGGCACCAACGATAAGGATACGTTTCTGAGTTAGCTCAAAACGAAACCGCCCTCTGGTTGAAAGCTGCTCCGAATCCCAATTCTCGGATCTTATCCAATCTAATCGGAGGTCGTCCTTCAGCACATCTCTACGATCTCGCAAACGGTATCCTTGTTCATTTGGCCTGAAACCCTTTTGAGTTTTTTTCCCATATGATAGGGTTGGTAGCTTCAGCGCCTGCCAGTGCATGCGGCTGGGTTTCTCCCCGTGAAATGCAGGAATTGGAAAACCTATCAACAGAAGATGGCGCTCCTTATCTCTCAGCTTCTTTGAATTCTGTTCCAATAGTTTATCCAGATCAACACCTTGCATAAGGCAGCATTCACGCAGCTCACCAAAGGTTTGCGGTGTCTG
>JBGPBQ010000272.1:0-5283 GCA_041481345.1 Anaerolineae bacterium | reverse complement strand
AGTATTGGGGGCTGGGACCCGGAAAGGAACCGATTTTTTACCTATTACGAAACCGTTGGAGGTGGCATGGGTGCCAGCCCGTCAGCAGATGGAGTATCAGCGATTCACAGTCACATGACCAATACATTGAACACTCCCATAGAAGCGCTGGAGTACGCTTACCCTTTGCAAGTAGTCCGATACTGTATTCGGGAGAATAGTGGAGGAAAAGGTGCTTATAACGGTGGAGATGGGATCATCCGTGAGATCAAGCTATTAACTAATGCACAGGTGACGTTATTGACTGAGCGGCGGAGTACGCAACCATATAGCTTGTCTGGCGGAGCACCTGGGCAGCGGGGAGAGAATAAGCTCATCCACGCATCTGATGTCACCACCCTGCCTGGTAAGGGATCATTCCTCTGCTCGCAGGGAGATATCCTTTCCATCAACACGCCTGGTGGTGGAGGATTTGGGCGTAAGAATGATTGAGATTAACCTGCTTGTTGTGATTCTGGCAATCTTACCGGTGATCATCATTTTCCTGTTGCTGACAGTCCACCATACACCGGCTGATCTGGCAGGATTGATCGGATGGTTGGTAACTGTGCTTATCGCCTGGCTGTTCTTTAAGACATCGCTGATTGTGATCCTACGCTCCAGTCTGGCAGGTATCGTCGCCTCCTTGCCCATCGCCCTGGTAGTCGCAACTTCCATCTTTCAAGTGACTATTATGCAGGAAACAGGGGCCATTGCTCGTATCGTCGCTCTGTTGAAAACCGTCTCCCCCAAAGATAAAATCGTCCAGATAATGTTGATCAATGTTGGGTTTGGAACGTTACTCACCGCTTTGGGAGCAGTGCCGGTGTCTATCCTACCGCCCATTATGCTTTCACTCGGCTTTTCTTCATTCGTCGCCATCGCCCTTCCGGCAATCGGCTATGACGCCCTGACGACTTACGCCCTGCTTGGGATCCCAGTGGTCGTGTTTGCCAATACGGTGGGCATGCCGGTGAAAGAGGTTGGAATTTATTTCGCCCGCTTCATGCCGGTGATCAGCACTTGTATTGCCATGGGAATGTTATGGATCGTCGGTGGTTGGAAGATGATGCAGAAGGGAGCCATACCAGCCCTCATATCCGGGTTGATTGCAGGATTCGTATGCATTGGTATGAATCAATTAGGATTGATCACCGTCACAGGTATTGCCGCCGGCTCGGCCGTCATCCTTGCAATGTTGGTTTACCTGTTGCTGATGAGGAAACCGCTCAGGGACCAGGAGATAATGGATAACAACGACCGGATGGCAGTGCAGAAAATGTCATTGGTAGCCGCCATCTCCCCCTGGCTGATCCTTACCGGCGTATCTCTTCTGGTGAACGCACCTTTTTTGCCCTTGTTTAACCTGTCGTTTAATCGTTTTTCCATGCCATTGGAGATAATCCCTGGCGCACCCGAGAAAATTCGTCTCTTTTGGCAGGCTTACTTTTGGATCGCTGTAAGCACCATTCTGGCTTTTCCTTTCCTAAAAACGTCCAGGTCACATTTTAATGCCAGCTTACAAAAATGGTTAAAGAGAGCTCCAAGACCTGTTTTCTCTGCTGCCATTTTCTTTGCGATCGCGTATCTCTACAATAATTCCGGGAAAAATGCCAATTGGGAGATCATCCTGCCCAATGTAAGTATGGTGGGATTACTGGCGAAAGCCTCAGCAGGGGCATTCCACCAGTTTTACCCATTTGTTGCTCCCTTTTTAGGGTTGCTCGGAGGGTTCATCAGTGGCTCGGAGACATCTGCCATTGCCATGCTTACCAAACTTCATCTATCCACTGCTCAGGAAATCGGAGCGATCGGATTGATCGTCGCGGCTTCCAGTGGAATTGGAGCCGGGTTGGCAAGTGTGATCTCACCCGCAAAACTGCAGAACGCAGCCGCCAGCATAGACCGGATTGGTGAAGAAACCACAGTGATCCGTACCACGGTGGTTATCTCATTAGTCATCACGGCAATATGCGCACTAATGGCTATGATTTGGGCCTATTAGCTTTTGATAAGAGCCAGTCCACGGCGTTCCCAGCCGGTTTCGTTGAGCGATTTTTACCTTGCTCATCTTCTGAGTCACCTGGGCGGTAATCTTGGCGACCGTAGCCCAATCTTCACTGAGAATCGCCTGCTTCATCTCTTCACCCCAGTTACCTGCCCACGACCATTCCATCCGGTAGCGGTCCGCTTTGATCCAATATCCGCGCTTCTCCCATGCCGCAACCGACTCATCAATGGTCTCACGGATTGCGAATAATGACAGTGCAATATATGCCAATAGGTCGCGGGTAGAATCATCCATGCCCGATTGTTTTGATAGCTCACGAATAGCCAAGATGATCCCTTTTTCCAACAAGATCCTGTCTTTACTGGCGCTACCTGTCTTGATTAATCGGCTCAAAATTATTCTCCTGGCTCAGACTGTTAACATTTTCATAGAAAGCCGGCATGATTATATCCGATTTATTGACGTCCACTCCTGTCTAGCTTATAATTCCAGCCCGCGGGGAAGTGCTGGAATTGGCAGACAGGCATGACTTAGGATCATGTGCCGCAAGGCGTGAGGGTTCAAGTCCCTCCTTCCCCATAAAATACTTTACCCTCATTGAGTCCGGGGTATAAAAGGGATGACAATTTGAATATCGAACAACAACCTTTAGAAAATCATCAAGTCAAGCTGACCGTCCAGGTGGAACCATCCAAACTGGAGGAAGCTAAACATCGTGCCGCGCGTCAGATCTCGCAGCAGAAGAAGATTCCTGGTTTTCGTCCTGGTAAAGCACCCTACCCAATTGTCTTGCGCACCATTGGTGAAGAAGCTATTCTAGATGAAGCCCTGGACCTGCTGGTAAAGGATATTTACCCCAAAGCGATTGAGGAAGCCAAGATCAAGCCGTATGGGCCGGGTTCTCTCGAGAATATGCCCAAGCTTGACCCTCCGACGTTTGAGTTTATCGTGCCACTCGAGCCAGAAGTCACTTTGGGTGATTACAAAAAGATTCGCATCCCTTATAAGCTAAAATCAATTACCAAAAAGGACATTAATAAAGTCTTGGAAGACCTACGCGAAAGGCAGGTTGTCCTTGAGCCGTCTGACCAACCGGTAAAAGAAGGCGATCAGGTATACGTCAAGCTATCCATTAAGCGGATCAACCCTGCCGAAGGAGAAATTGTCTCCCTGGTGAGTGATCGCCGGATGCCTGTGGTAGTATCATCAAATATCGTGAATAAAGCGGAGTGGCCTTTTCTAGGTTTCTCACAGATGCTGGTCGGCATGTTGAAAGACGATGCCAAGGTATTTCAGTACACCTATCCCGATGATTCCGAATTCAAAGATCTGCGTGGAAAGGAAACCGAAGTCCAGGTTATTGCGGAAGAAATCAAGAACCGTATTCTCCCCGAGCTGAACGATGAATTCGCCCAATCCGTTGGTGAACAATACGAGAATCTGGATGCGCTAATCGCAGATATTCGCCTCTCGCTCGAAAAACAAGCCGAGGAAGAGTATGATGACAGTTATAACGACAAGATAATGAAGGAAATCCTAAAGGAGACCACTGTAAAATATCCCCCACAAATGTTGGATCGCGAGATAGATATGTTTATCCACCAGCTTGAAGACCGGCTGGCGCAGCAGAAGCTAGATATGGACACATATTTAAAGATGCGCAAAATCGACGCTCCAGCTTTACGGACTGAAACTAAGCCCCTGGCTGAGGAACGTCTGAAGCGCACATTAGTGTTGCTTGAAATTTCCAAGGTGGAGAATATTAAGGTCGAAAATGCTGAATTGGAGAGCGAATCTATGCGCACCTTGGATGAGCTAGGACGCATGATGGCTCCAGACAAGGCAAAAAAGACATTAACCAATGAATTCGTTCGGGGTATGATCGGTAATATTGGCGCAGATTTATTAGTGAAACATACCTGGGCATATCTCCAATCCGTTGGCCGTGGAGAAAAAGAAGGACAACAACCCGAAACTCAGCCTGAACAAGTGGAAGAGAACGCACCCGTCTCTGAACAAGCCGAAAAACCAAAAAAGAAAAGAACAACGAAAAAGGTGGAAAAGAATGAACCAAATTGATCCTCTATCCCTCGTACCCATGGTAATTGAGACCAGTGGGCGAGGTGAACGTGCTTATGATATTTTTTCCCTGCTACTCAAGAACCGTATTGTGTTCTTGGGTACACCTATCAACGACCAGATCGCAAACCTGACCGTCGCACAGTTATTATTCCTAAACCAGGAAGATCGCGAAGCCCCCATCTCAATGTATATCAACTCTCCCGGTGGGCAGGTATATGCTGGCTTGGCTATCTATGACACCATGCAGATGATCACCAACCCGATCAGCACTGTAGCAGTAGGCGTAACAGCCTCCTTCGGCACCGTGCTCCTGACTGCCGGTACCAAAGGTCAGCGGTACGCGCTACCACATGCTACCATCCATATTCACCAACCTCTGGGTGGTGTTCAGGGTCAGGCAACCGATATTGAGATTGAAGCGCGCGAAATCCTGCGCTTGAAGACTCGCTTGAACCAAATCCTGTCCTTCCACACCGGTCAGACTGTGGAGACGATCGAGAAGGACACCGATCGAAACTTTTATATGGATGCCAAGGGGGCGGTTGACTACGGGATCGTAGATAAAGTCCTCGAGTCACCCCCAGAGAAAGATGCAAAAGTTAAGTAACCAATTACTGACTGATCGCTTCAAGTCAGTAAGCGTAAGTAAATTTACCGGGTTGTACTCGGAACAGATATCCTAATAATATCTACCCTCCGGGTACATCTTGGTTTTATAATTTAATTGAACGATTAGCTATCTCGATATTGACTACTTCCACTATCACCAGACAAACAATTTCCGCACTGATCCTGGATATGGACGGTGTTTTATGGCGCGGATCTGAAGCTATTGGCGACTTGAGGAGCATCTTTGCTCAAATTGAAGCTCTCGGCTGGAAGGTGATCTTCGCCACCAACAATGCCACTCGCACGATCGGTCAGTACGTATCTGTGTTATCTTCTTTTGGCGTGAGTGCCGAACCCTGGCAGGTCATTAATTCAGCTACGGCAGTGACTTATTACTTATGCAATAAATTTCCAAAAGGTGGACCAGTTTATATTATTGGTGAGCAAGGCGTCATTGAAGCCTGTAGTGAAAATGGGTTTTATCATTCCGATTCTAACGCCCTGGCGGTCATCGCCGGCATGGATCGTAATTTAACCTATGATAAATTAAAAACCGCCACCCT
>JBGPBQ010000271.1:0-5336 GCA_041481345.1 Anaerolineae bacterium | reverse complement strand
GTATCCATCCCCTTCGGCAGCATTCCCCATAAGAACAATCCACCTTGCGGCTTGGTCCACGAAACACCCGGCGGGAATAATTCTTCCATCGCATCCAGCATGATATTTCGTCGCTCGCCGTACACCCGCCTGATCAGCCAGATGTGCCTGTCCAGGAAGCCTCCCCGTGCTACTTCGTAAGCTACGATCTGGGTAAATGTCGCTGTGTGCAGATCTGTACCTTGTTTTGCCTGCACCAGCTTGCGTATCACCTGCGACGGGGCAATCACCCACGCCAGACGCAGTCCTGGCGCCAATGTCTTTGAAAAAGTGCTCAGGTAAATCACATTGCCCCCATATTCATTCGAGCCATTCTTACGGAACTCATTATCCAGGCTTACGATAGACGGTAAATTTTCACCTTCGTACCTAAGCTGCCCATATGGGTCATCCTCAATGATCGGAACACCATATCGGTCGGCAATTTCAATCAGCTGGTGCCGTCTTTCCATTGATAATGTTACCCCCGTCGGGTTTTGGAAATTGGGTAGTACATATATGAATTTCACCCCGGAACGTAGTGCATTTTCCAAGGCATCCGTAACCATCCCATTTTCATCCATCGGCACGGTGACGTACTCCGCGCCATATGCACTCCACGCCTGCAGCGCACCAAGGTAGGTTGGTTCCTCCACCAGGATGCGGTCCCCTGCATTAATAAATACTTTTCCGATCAAATCCAGCGCTTGCTGGCTCCCGCTTGTTATCACAATATTATCGGCTGAAACACTGATCCCATACCGGCTTGTATGCCTGGCGATCATCTCTCGCAAGGGTGTATAACCCTCGGTTGTACCATACTGTAATGCCTCTGCACCCCATTCTTTCAAGACGGTCTCACAAGCTGATGCAAATTCGTCAACCGGGAATACATCTGGCGCTGGCAGACCCCCGGCAAAGGAGATCATTTCTGGGTTTTCCGTCAGCTTGAGTAATTCACGGATGGCAGAGCTCTTCATTCGCTGAGTCCGCTGGGCATAACGATGGTCCCAAGGTGTTTCCATTAACTCACTCTCCTTTTTTTGTTCTTGATGTTCAATCAAAAAAGAAACCGGTTGATGGAATATTTCATCTTGCCGGTTTCGCTTTTTTCACAATTTTGGGAAACGACGTAGGGTATGGGCTGGTGAAGGTAGGATTACCCGTTCACCAACCTTGAGCGCTCCTAAGATCTTGCTGCTGTCCTTTGGTGCGCCTTGATAGATATAAATAATCGTGCCTTTCTCTGCGCTCTTCACATCGATATAGGCCTGCCCGGTTAGATAACCGTCCATATCCACCGCACAGCTGGTCACATGACCCACAACCTTACCACGCCAATCCACCACTGGGTCTCCCAGATGCGCCATTCTGACGCCCTTTTCGTCAAATCTGAAGCGTACCAGCTCACCCTTGCGTCCTTTTTCCTTTTCGATGAACGCCTCACGACCAATGAACCACGGTTTGTACGTCTTCACATATTGACCAAACCCCGCTTCTGCCACACCCAGGTTCAGCTCGCCGCCCATCTCGTGTCCATACAACGGTAAACCAGCTTCGGTTCGCAGCGAGTCTCGCGCGCCCAATCCACATGGTTTAATGCCGTAATGTTTACCAATTTCCAGTATGGCATTGAATAAATCCTCCGCCCTGCTAGGGTGGACAAAAATCTCAAACGAGAATTTCTCGCCAGTATATCCCGTACGTGAAATGATCAAATCGAAGCCCCCCATCGAAACTTCACAGATTCGGGTGCGTTTGAGATAACGGATGCAACAGCGTGTATCCTCATCACACCCCAGGCTCATCAGGATTTTCCTTGCCATTGGTCCTTGTAATGCGATGTCTACACGCATATCACTTCCTTCTTTAGGATCTTTTAGATTGCGCACCACCGCATGGTGACCAAACACCTTGGTCCAGGGTCGTTGGTTATCGACAGCTACCCTTCCCTCTTTCACCGCATTGAGCCATGCCCAGTCTTTATCGAAATTAGCTGCATTCACCACTATCAGCATTTTCTCATTCCCACGTTTATAGATGATCAGGTCATCGATCACGTTGGCATCCGGGTCCAAAAAGTGGGTGTAGCATGATTCGCCAACAGACAAATAACTTACGTCATTTGCTACTACGCTGTCCAGGAACGCCGGTGCATCCGGTCCCTCGATTTGCAGCACTCCCATGTGCGCCACGTCAAACACACCCGCAGTCTGCCTCACCGCCAGGTGTTCTTCCATTACGGAGCTATACCAGACAGGCATTTCCCAACCTGCGTAGGTGATCATCTTGGCGCCCAGCTGTTTATGCGTCTCATAGATTCGGGTCCGTTTTAATGCGCCATCCTTATCTTCCCAGATGAACTTAGGCAGCGCTTCTCCCTTTACCGTCCCCATCCCGATAAAGTACGGTTTGTGCGCGATCGCCTCGCCTTTCATTGGTTTACCCGGTTCAGCCGTTGACTCTTCCACGACAGTCAATCCGGGCAATTTCTTCAATACATCCTGATCAAATGCCACATACCCGTCTGAGAGGTCGCGCAGCCATGCTTTAACCACCCCTTGCATCGCTGATGGTATGGTCAGCCGGAAATGATATATCCCAATGCAGCTCACAGTCCCATCAACCGGCCCATCCGGTGTGTAGATTCTTGTCGGCTGGCTTTCACCTGCCTTCAGCACCTCGATATCACTACTAAGGGCTTCACTTAAAAACAAACGCACCCTCTCTCCGGACAGCTCTAATACTGACCAATCCCCGCTCCTGGGTTTATCATCGAGATAATAAAAATGTGGATAAGTGTGATGGCTGGCTTTAAAATCGATACCGGCACTCTGAGCTAGATTTCGTACTTTGATTTTTGCCTCTTCTAGAGTGTGAAAATCAACTTTTGCCCTACGCAGGGTTCCACTTGCCCCCATCCGTCCATGGGGTTTGGTGGAAAGCAGGATATCAGCAATGATATCCGCCAAATTCTTCATCTGCCGCTCTTTAAATCCGCGTTGGGTCACCCATGGCGTACCCATGCGAATGCCCGATGGGTCCGTAGCATCCTTATCACCTGGGATGGTATTGCGGTTGACCACAATCCCAGCAATGTCCAGGATGCGCGAAGCCATATCTCCTGAAAGAGCGGTGCCGTTCGTTCCAATGACAGTATTGCAGGCTAAGTTCATCAAGTGGGTATTGGTACCCCCATATGCAATTCGAAAACCTCTTTCGCGCAGCTGTTCAGTAAAGACGAAACAATTTTTTACAACCTGGTGTTGAAGCTGACTGAACTGTTCGGTTTTCGCTACTTTAAATGCCACCGCCATGCCTGCGTACGAATTGACATGTGGGCCACCCTGCTCACCTGGGAATACAGCCCGGTCGATGTCGCGTGACATCTTTTCATCGAAAGTCAGGATGCATGCTCCCCGCGGGCCGCATAGCGATTTATGGGTGGTAAATGTAATCACGTCTGCGTAACCCACCGGAGATGGGTATGCTCCTGCTGCCACCATCCCTGCTACATGGGCAATATCTGCGAATAGATATGCTCCTACTTCATCCGCAATTTCTCGGAATCGCCTCCAATCAGCCGCCCACGGATAAGACGAATATCCGGCAATAATAAAGCGCGGGTTGTACTTCCGCGCCACTTCCTCCACCTCATCATAATTGATCTGCTCAGTTTGAGGGTCAACTGTATAATGCACCGCATTGTAATACTTCCCCGACCGGTTCACAGGTGAGCCGTGGGTCAGATGCCCACCGTGCAGCAGGTCCATACCCATGATCGTTGCACCCGGCTCCACCAGCGCATGGTACACCGCGTTATTCGCCGGTGCTCCAGATAGGGGTTGTACATTAACAAATATATCATCAGCGGTCACCATTTCATTGGCAAAGAGTTCAGCGCACCTACGGCGGGCCAACTCTTCGATTGTATCTGCATACTCGACCCCTTTGTAGTATCGCCTGTCAGCATAGCGTCTGAAATTGACCAACCGGGCGGGGAAGTCCATGATCTCATTCTCTCTCATCATGCGCGTCTCTTCCCTTGGATAACCCTCAGCATAGATGTTCTGGAATGCCGAAGAGAGCGCCTCCCGCACCGCCATGGGTGCCTGGCTTTCACTCGGTATCAGGATCAGCTTTCGGTATTGTCGTTCAGCTTCCAATTGGGTTAACTCATAAATTGCAGGATCCAGCTCTGCCAGATTTCCGCGAAATAAAAAATCATCCATTATTGTCTCCGTGGTGCACTCTGAATCTTATGATAGACAATTGAATTGTAGCCTTTTGGCTTGCTCGGGTCAAGTGGTCACCAAAAAAAGAGGAATTCCAGGTAATTCTGACAACCGCCGATAAGGAACGCACTTAGTTCAGCAACATTTTTTATTTGACGAATTATCACTCACTCTATTACATTTAGTCATTTATCAGGAATCGATCAATAACCCAGCTTAAAATTTACCTGGTACAGGAGTGGCTCCCCATGAATGTATCGCAAATAGTTATCAATGAAAATCGCCGCAATAGCTGATGGGTCATTTTTAGCACTAGTATGAGACGTAATAAATGTGTTGGGTGTAGACCATAATGGATGTCCACGTGGCAGCGGTTCTTCCGTGAAGACGTCTAGGACCGCCCCCGCCAGTCTACCGCTGTTCAATGCGTTAACCAACGCCGATTCTTCCACGCTGCTCCCCCTGCCTACATTTACCAACCAGGCTTTGCTTGGCAATTTTGCTAAAAAGTCTGCATCCACTAGCCCTTTGGAAGCGGCTGTTCCGGGCAGGCAGCACACCAGGTAATCCAGGTCGGCCGCAAACTCGCCTGAGCTTCCTTGGTGGAAATACCTGTCCACCTCGCGGCGGGTTTCACTATGCCGTGTGTAGCCATACACCCGCATCCCAAAATACTTGGCAGTCGCAGCCAGGTGTGCGCCGATAGTTCCCACACCCACCAGGCCAAAAAGCTTGCCTTTGAGTGTGCTGCTAGGTCGATCATCCCATTTCCCGTGCCGCTGAGATTGCCACCTTGGCAGGATCTGACGCTCGATCATCAGCAGATAGCCGAATACAAACTCAGACATCAGTGGACCATACACATTCCGTATATTGGTCAGAATGTAATCGCCTCTCATGTTAGGCTGCAGCAAGGGTTCTACACCAGCCCAGCTTGATTGCAGCCATTGTAAATTCGGGAGCTGATCCAGCACCTGGCTGACCAGCGTTGGTTCGCCGAAAACAAGATCATACTCACTACTATTCTGGATGGTTTGACTCGAGTCCCCAAACGCCGATATAGACAAATCGGGAAGCTTTTTC
>JBGPBQ010000270.1:0-5362 GCA_041481345.1 Anaerolineae bacterium | reverse complement strand
CGTCGGAAAGCCGATTGCCTATAACCCACTCAATAATGCTAAGCAGGAGCGTCTCCGAATGATCAATTTGTTGGAGGAGACCGTAAAGATGATGTATCAAGAGGCTACTGAAAACTTTGCTCTTGAACCCATCTTTTTCAAGAGAAGAGCCTCTTAGCCAATACTTTATTGCCGTTTCAGCCAAGCTCGAAACCAGTTTGCCTGTTTATTCTAACTAGCTTATCAGGAAGCTTTGGCCGGATGATCTCAGCCCGTTCGATCACCCGCCTGGCCCACTGCGTGCTTGGATCAGCAGCGGATAACAGCTCGATGGTCTCCTTCGCGGCAAGCCAACGGTACTCTGAATGCTCGGGACCAATCGCGATGGAGCCGGGATCTTCCAGTGAACACAAGTAAACCACACCCACCAGCTCATTTTCTGGTGTGAGAGCTCCCCGATAAAAATGGGTGGTGCCGAGGATATATTCAACCTGCACTGCGACGCCCAGCTCCTCGCGTACTTCGCGGACCAGAGCGTCTTCGAAACACTCACCCTGCTCGACCCGCCCAGTGACGCATTCCCAGATGCCCCGCCCATAATCCTTTTGATCGGATCGTCGCAGAAGTAGATATTGGTTAGTCGTAGATGACCAGATCACCGCAGCGACACCAGCAGAGAACCGACCAGGTGACATGTTGGATCCTTTCACTTAATTTTCAATTGTTACTGTTAGCTCTACTGATCTGATCGCGGCGGTCCCTGACGGATGCGCTGGCGCATGCCGTCAATTGAGTTCCGCCAGCGGTACAGGCTTTCCAACCACCAGGTCAGCCCTGTGCCTTCATAACCCGCCATTCTTTTCCGACCGGCTTTGAGGTCATTACCGGGTGTGGTGCCCATGATGACCAGATCAAACGGAGACTGGCTTTGGCGGTGTTGTTCGATATAGGCTCTGATCTCACGCAGCGTATCGGGAGGCGGAGTATACGGGCCACCCAGGTTGAGGGGGAAGGCACCATCCCAACGGGCAGCCCGACGGAAGGGACGTTTGTGCGGCCAGAACCCGCCCACCCAAATCGGAATGCGCGGCACTTGCATCGGAGTGGGCAGAAAAGTGCATTTCTTCATCTGATAATATTGACCTTGATACCCAAAGGGTTCGCCGCCCCACAACCCATCCAGAATCTCCAACCCTTCGTCCAGCATGGCGGCGCGCACTTTACGATCGGTGGGTCCATTAAATGTGCCATAATCGTCTTCATCAGGGTCACCGACCCCCACACCAAGGATCAGCCGCCCACCCGAAAGGTGGTCCAGAGTGACCGTTTCACGCGCCAGCTTCCACGGATGGCGGCGGGCGATGGGGGTCACTGTTGTACCGATGCGCAATCGCTCTGTGCGCATTGCAATGGCTGCCAGGGTTACCCAGGGGTCATAGAGGGGAAGCTTTTGTTTCCGGCTGTAGACGATATGGTCCCACAGGAAAAAACCATCCCAGCCGGCATCTTCAGCCTCAGCTGCCAGATCAGCCAATAGACGGGGAGTGGTTTCAGCTCCGAAATTGGCGGTATAAATGCCATAGAACATAATCCCTCCTGTATATTTAGATTCGAATCAATATATTTTAGCGGGTGGCATTGATGAAATCAGCCAGCAACCCGTAGGCAGTGGTTTCAGGACCAGGATTGCCCTCCACGATGGAGAGCTGAGGCAGCACATCGGTCTCAAAGGTGACGATGCTGGAGGTGCCATTCACACCGTAAAGAGGTGAATCGGTGCCGACTAGCTCAGGAGCGACCCGAGCGACGATAGAGGTACCTTCACGCCGGGCGGTGCAGACCAGCTTCCAGCGCTTTGCTTGCCTGTGTGCCTGCGAGATATCCTGGGAGGCAAGACCGCGGATACCCATGCGTTCCACATCTCCGGGTTTAAGCGGAATCCCCATCAGAACGGTGACCAGAGCTGAGACCTTTACGGCGGCATCCCAACCATCGATATCGCCGGATGGATCCGTCTCAGCCAGACCGATTGATTGCGCATAGGCGACGGCACTTTCAAAAGTCTCACCCTCTTCCATGCGGGTGAGGATCAGGTTGGTAGTGGAATTCAGGATGCCATTGAAGGATTGCAGGCTGGCGGCAGGCAAGCCCTCACGGAATAAGGAAAAGATGGGAGCACCATCCATAACGGCTGACTCGAAGAAAAACTTGCATCCATGCTGCATTGCCAGCGCAGTTAGCTCCTGGAACCCGTATACTACCGGGCCTTTGTTGGCGGTGATGGCGTGCATACCTAATCCCAGAGCAGTGCGCAGGTAATATAGGGCAGGCTGACCATCGGTATAGTTGACCGGAGTATTTTCAAAAAGCACATCGGCGCCACAGGCGCGAATGAACTCAACCGGATCTGTGATTGAAATACCAGTTGAGAGTTGATCTAGGCTACCACCGCCTGAGATGAGCTGTAGAGCACGATCGCCGTCAATGCCGTTATGGTCGATTGTCATACCGTGCCGAGCTGTGGCTATGCCGGTGAGTGTGAATCTGAGCTCGTAGTCCTGCAGGAGCAGTTCTCTTTTACGTTGGAGCAGGCGCACGAAGGCCTGTCCAACGTTGCCAAAACCAAGCAGGGCGAGGCGGTAATCTTTCATACCATTAGAGGAGTGGCCATGGAAACGAGCGCTCTTCAGGGTCGGGTTGAGGGAATTGCCGGATTGAGTCAAGGTAAGTGGCACGCCTGACAAGGGCATTAAGCTCTCTTTGATTCAACAACGGCCGAATATCCTTATAAAAAGCGGTGTCAGGCATGAGCATCTGGCGGAAGCAGCGCAGGTCGTTCAACAGCTTCTCCGGGATGGGCTCTCCAGCGAAATCCCAGATCACCGTGCGCAGTTTATCCTCGGCATGGAAGCAAACACCATGGTCGATCAACCACAGATGGTGATGGTTATCGAATAGCAAATGACTGCCCTTGCGGTCGGCGTTGTTTATAAGCAGGTCGAATAGGACCACCGGACGCAAGCGCTGCCGGTCGGTTTCGCTCAGGTTGAAGTAATGCAACTCGGGATCATGTTCAATGAAGAGTTGCAATGAGCCCGGCCCAATGGGAGCTTGTTTGCGGTAAACCGTGGGTGGGACGAGCTCCCATCCGAGGGCTTCACTCACCAGGTAAGCGGCAGCCTCACGACGCGCCAGGCTGGAGGGAGGAAAATCCCATAATGGGCGCTCGCCGCGGCTAGGCTTGTACACACTCTGAATGGAATCACCATTTTTGTCTACTTCAGCCAGAAAGGTATAATTCGATCCCCACACGAATTCACCCTTTATCTTGATCTCGCCATAGCGAAGCAGGTTTAAGATTGTGGGGAGGTCTAACTCAGGCATGTAAGCTCCTGCTTTGCCATTTTTCGAAAACTGATGAGGGGTTTATTTTTGCTAAGGCAAACCACCTAATGCTTGTGCCCATTTTTCTTGGGGCAGAAATGCCCTTCAGGATCCATCGGCTCACCGCATTGTGGGCAGATGGGACGACCATGAGAAGCGACCTCGATGCCCCAGCGCGCCAAAGCCCGCAGCTGATCGCGTGTGCACCAGAAGCGCACCACACCTCCCTCGTCTTCGGGTGTCCCTTCAGGCATTAACTCGCGCGCCACCAATACCATCAGGTCATTTTCGGCATCATAACCCAACCCGAATTCACCAACGCGGAATAGAGGATCGACCGGCGGATGGATATGCATCTGTTCTTCCTGGTAATCCGCAGAAGCTTCCCTTAAACCGGTTACCTTTTCCTGAACCTCTGCCAGGAATTGCTCAATACCAACAGACAGGGTCTGAAGCTGAAGTTTTTCGATGATCAGTGTGATGGTCCGCTCTCCCTGCCAACCCTGGATGTAGAAGACGCGTTTACCCGGTTGACCGAGTGCGTCAATTAAGATGTTGTCAACAGGATGTAGATCAATATCAATAGATGTCATGAGTAAAGTATACCAACAATTTCTTCGTCTTGAATTGCTGCGATACATCAAGGCTGCGATGATGGGCTTTCTTTCGGGGATTGGGGAGGCTGGAAGGTGTCCCAGCTAAAGGATGGATTGAAATTCAGCATAATCAACCGAGAGCCATTATCAGAGATATGCAGTGCAGAAATGGATGTTGGGTCGATCGCCAATCGTTGGAAGTTATCCAATGGTAATCCAAGATAGTATGCTATGGCCTGCTTGATAGGGTCAGCATGGCTGAAACAAGCTACCAAATCTTGTGGGGCATAGATTAATCGCAGGGATTCGACAGCCTGAACCATGCGGTGCTGGCACTCGCTGACAGACTCACCTCCAGGGAAGGTGAATAAAGATGGGTGCTGTTGCACAGACTGCCATATTTTCTGGCGGCGGAGCTTTTTAACCGATTGACCCTGCCATTCACCACAGTCTGTCTCCAGAAGACCAGCCATGGGGATGACCTCCAACTTTAAAGCATCCGCCAACAGCTTAGCCGTTTCCATGGTGCGGTCCAAAGGGCTGGCGTAGATAGCTTTGATGGGCACAGCGGCAAGCCTGTCTGCCACTGCCTGGGCTTGTTGGCGACCTTTTTTATTCAGATGCACATCAGGAAGACGACCCGGGAGGTGCATTTTCTTGTTGTAGTCGGTTTCTCCATGGCGGATGAATAAAAAAATTGGCATAGAATTGACCTTAGGTGGGTTTGTGCTTGTGCTTGATCTCCAGGATGGTTTCCTGGGTCAGCTCGGGGATTTCCTCAGTTTTGGTGATCCCCAAGGCCTTGCGTTGAGCAGCACGCCATCGTTCGAGGCGACTGGCGACCTCAGCTTCGTAGCCCTGGCTGGAAGGAGTGTAGAAATAGGTGCCCAAGAGAGGCCTGGGCAGGTACTGCTGAGGCAGGAAATGATCGGGAGATTCGTGGGGGTATTTATATCCTGCACCGTGACCGAGGGCAACTGCATCCCGGTTGCTGTCCTGCAGGTGCTGTGGTACATCACCCGTGCCCTCTTCTTCGATGAGCTGGAAGGCTTTGAAGTATGATGTGGCGGTATTGGATTTAGGGGCTGTAGCCAGGTATAGAGTGGCTTCCACGATTGGATAAACCCCTTCGGGTAGACCGATGTAATCGAATGCCTGGGCGGCAGCGCTAGCAACGACCAGACCCATTGGGTCGCCCAGCCCGATATCCTCACCGGATAGAATGATCAAGCGGCGCAGGATGAAGCGAGGATCTTCACCGGCATAGAGCATCTTTGCCAGCCAGTAAAGGGCTGCATCAGGATCGGAGCCGCGCACCGACTTGATGAAGGCGGAAATCGTGTCGTAATGGGCATCACCATCCTTGTCATAAAGGACCGCCCGGCGCTGGATGGAATCCTGGG
>JBGPBQ010000269.1:0-5369 GCA_041481345.1 Anaerolineae bacterium | reverse complement strand
TATTTGCCCCGGGCCACATCCACATCCTTGTTGAGGTCGATCATTCCCGGGGTTGCCCCTGAAATCTGCCCACACGTTGAGGGCGGAACCGCCCTCCTTCCCCAAAATCAACGGGGATTCTCCTCCCAGGAGCAGGGAGGATTTTGCATATCGCTCAAAATTCCTTTCGCGATACTTCGGGCAAAATAGGCCCTTGATGACAAAAAATCCGGGATCAACGATCCCGGCTACAATGTTTATCGGCAGCGGGAGTGCGTCCCGCGGCTAAATTTGGAACCTTAATAATTAAATAGAAAATTCACCCCAAAACCACAGGGCGGCACCACCAGGCCGACCACACGCCTCAGCCCCGTGATCGGGGCTGAATTAGAGATCTTTGACGAGGGTGGCTAACAACAAGAGGGCGGCAGCCGCAATAGCCAGCCAGAAATCATACTGGGTGAGCACAGTGATGACCTTGGCATAACCGAGCAGGGCGAGCACCGCCAGTGCCAGAGCGACGAACCAGGTAATATTTTTCGGTGGGGATAGCTTCATCTTGTTTCTCCTTAGATCGAATATGCAAGTTCCATGGGCTTTATGATGATAACCCTGAAAGCGGGTGTAAGGTGTGGTGTTATGGTTTTATCGATAAACAACTACGTATCGATTCAGTCTTCGAGAATGAAGGTAACCTTCATCTGGACCCGATACTCGGTGATATGTCCGTTCTCATCGATGACGACTTCCTGATTCTCGATCCATGCACCTCTGACATTTTTAAGCGTTTTTTGGGCGCGTGCGACGCCTGTTTTGATGGCATCATCGAAACTCTTGGTAGAAGAGGCTTTGATTTCAGTGACCCGTGCGACTGACATTTTAGGACTCCTTTCAATTGGTTGAGGTTAATGTGGAAAATACTTTGGATACGGAGATAAGGATCTCTTTCTATCGGATGGCGAGGCACGGCATTCAGCCTCACCTGCGACTCGAATCAATGCTGAAATATGGGGCATTGTTTAAAGTATACATCTATTCTCAGGCTCAGCATATCAAAATAGACAGATTTGCCTAACGAACCACCTGCTGGTAATGGGAAATCCGGTAGAAGGTCGGACCGGACTACGCCCGCCCGGTAGCTTCGGGGGTTTTCTTTGCCGGGTTTCAACCCCCGGTGGGAGCAGACTGTACTATGATTTATTTGATTAAATGATTGATATGATTAGGGCGAGGAGAATAATCATAATATTCATAAAATCAATCTAATCATAATTCAATACAACACCGACCGGGATCAACGATTCCGCACAACGCTGTACTCATTAATTAATCCAGGGCTGCCGGCCTCCTCGAAAGGCTCCACTGGCAACCCTGGGCTGCAGATATGGTGGTAGGAAAATTTTCTGTCAGGGTCTAAAAATCAAAATGCTTTCCGAGTTACTTTGCTCCCATTTTTTGAAAAAGCCCCATGATCGAACGGTAGCTGTGCTTCCATTCAACCAGCACGGTCACCTCCCAGTCGAAGAACGGATACAGAGGATACGATAGTATCTCATCATCAAGCTCCTCTGCGGAATTTAAATTGGCGATCGCAAAACCACCCCGGTCAGGGAAAGTATAATGGCATTCGATCTTTCCGTTCTTAAGCCTCTCATCCATCCAGGCTATCGCAGCAGTGTAAAGATTGACTGCCTGCTCCGGTGGGATGGGGGTCGAGCCTTGTCCAGCAGTTACCATGAATTTCATCGTGTATTTCCTCCTTTGCTTGGCTTGAATTTGCTTATCACCACCATATCCTCCCCTGCCTGTTTTTTGACATCTCCCTGGGATCTGGCGACCCGTCTTACAAACCTCACTGGGGGCATGATGCATCCAAATAAAAAGCCCCCAGCGTGATGCCAGTGGCTTTTAAGGTCTGCGACGCATGACTGTGGTATCTAAAAATCCCGGCTTCCGTATATGATGTCGTCACTGGGAGATATTCTATGAAGATTATAGAAGAAAAACATTTGAAAGTCAATTTTGTGAAAAATAGTTTTTGCAGATCATTCCCTGCTCCACCTGCATGATCACGGTTAAGACAACAGCCGGGGGTTGAAAGCGCTGGTAAGAAAAGGCTTAACTATGATTTATTTGATTAAATGATTGATATGATTAGCACGAGAAGAATAATCATAGTATTCAACAAATCATTCTAATCATAATTCAAGACAACACCGACCGGGATCAACGATCCCGGCTACAGATAATAATGGGCGTAGCGACGCTTCGCCCCTATGGTTTATACAAAAGAATCCTTTGTGTTCCTTCGTGTACTTAGTGTACTTAGTGTACTTAGTGGTGATCATTTACTTTCTATTCCGCGCTCTCTGCGGTGAGATTAGTTGTGTGGCTTGACAAGCTCTGCAACCCAGCCGATTCTTTGGTGTTAACAGGGATAATCAAATCATCTTTGGGAACAAAGCATGTCACCTATAACGATAACCGGTTTGACGCTGCTCGTGATCGGCATCACCGTATGGCTGTTTGGCAATCGCATGTGGCTGCTGGGGGCAGGCGCCGGGGCACTGTTGGGGTTGGGTCTATTAGGTCGGTTTCATTTACCGTACGATAGCTGGCAGGGTTTCATCATTGTGGCCGGCATGGCGGTTGTGTTTGGGGTGCTGGGCTTCATCGGCAAGGCTTTCACCAAGATCATCGTTATGGTACTCGGCTTCATCGCCGGAGGGGCGGTGGTGATCAGCTTCTTGAACCTGTTCAGCTCCAGCGTGAACTACTGGACGTGGATTGCAGCACTCATCGGCGGTCTCATCGTAGCAGCATTGTTCAACCGCTTCGTGGACTGGGGGTTGATCATCTTCGCCAGCCTGCTCGGGTCGATGCTGGTGGTGCGCGGGGTGATGGAGGCTTTCCTGCCCTCGCTGAACGGGCCGATCGGCAGCGTGATCATCGTGGTGCTGACGGTGCTGGGGATCTTCTACCATGCGCGGCAGATGAAGTAATCACAGAGTTGAGTATTATGCGTAGATTCGAACGCAAAAAACCCCGGATCAACGATCCCGGCTACAACTTTTTTGCTAATTGCTAATAGCTGATGGATATCGGGTGGTTTTCCCGATATGCTGATAGCTTTTATTACTCACTCGTCATGATGAAGAGGGGTTTCATTTCAAAAGACTCGTAGTGCGGGCGGAGGCGCTCACAGTTGTAATAGGTCTTGATGTCCACCACTTTCTTCTTACCCGTGACCACATCGATCGGCATGTTATCGTAGCGCCCGTTTTTCAGCACCACCAGCCTGCCATGCACCTTCTTCATCGCCAGATTCAGCGCCAGGTTGCCGTATGCCATGGGCACGATCGAGTCGATCGCATCCGGGTCGCCGCCGCGCACCATGTAGCCCAGCTTCTGGTCGATGATGTTGATCGGCTTGCCGTTGTTATACTTGCTGGTCAGCTCGCCCAGTCGCACCGACACCAGGTCACCGATCCCGCCCAGCTTGGCGTGCCCGTAGGCGTCAGCGGTTTTATCCTTGAAGACCATCTCGCCGCCCTCGAACATGGCTCCCTCCGAGACCAGCACCACGGAATACTTGCTCGGGTTGCGGTTGCGGTCGTAAACCAGCAGCTCGGCCAGGCGCTCGATGTTGAACTTGTATTCCGGGATCACGCAGCGGTTGGCCGCGCCGGCCATGGTGGGCAGCATGGCGGTGAAGCCGGCATAGCGCCCAAACACTTCCAGCACCATGATACGCTCGTGTGAGCCGGCGATAGTGCGCAGGTTGTTGGTCAGCTGGATGGTGCGGGTCACACAGGTGCTGAAGCCGATGCAGTAATCGGTGCCGGGCACGTCGTTGTCCATCGTCTTGGGGATGGCGATGACCTTCAGGCCTTCCTGGTACAGCCGCACGGCATAGCTCAGGGTATCATCGCCGCCGATGGGGATCAGGTAATCGATGCCCAGCCAGTCCAGGTTCTTCAGTACCTCTGGGGTGAGGTCGTTCGTCTCGGCATTGTACGCGTCTGCCAGGTTAGCAGGCACATTACTTTTCTTTACCGCACTCGGGCGCGTGCGGGAGGTGTGCAGGAACGTGCCACCCGTACGCCCGGCCTTGTTGACCACTTCCTCGGTGAGGATCTGAAAATTATCACTGTTATCTACTTGCTCGTCCCGTACCACATCTATGATGCCTGCCCAGCCGCGCCGCAAGCCGATCACCTTGTAGCCTTCGCGCAGGGCACGGATGGTCACAGCGCGGATAGCCGGGTTGAGCCCGGGCACGTCACCGCCGCCAGTCAGTATACCGATCACACCTTGAGTTTTCTTTATATTAGCCATGTCATCTCCGTACGAAATATCCCATCAGGGAATAGAGTATTCCAGTGAACAACCCTGGACTAGATCCAGGTGGGTTCCTGGTAGGTTCCAAATTCGCGCTTCATCACACCGATGATCTCGGAGAGGGTGGCATAGGCGCGCACCGCCTCCAGGATGAAGGGCATGGTGTTTAAAGATCCGCGGCAGGCGAGGCGTAAACGGTCCAGTGCCTGGCCAACCCTGCCAGGGTCACGCTCCGCACGCACTTGCTTCAGGCGCTCCACCTGGCGGGCGTAGCCGGCGGGGTCCATCGAGAGGAGCGGGATGGTGAGGGGTTTGTCTTCGGCGTAGGCGTTCACGCCCACGATGTGCCTGATCCCGTCGTCAATCTCGCACTGGTAGCGGTAGGCGGCGTCGGATATCTCGCTCTGGAAGAAGCCTTTCTCGATGGCGGGCAGCACGCCGCCCAGCTCGTCGATGCGGCGAAAGTAGTCGTAGGCTTCGGCTTCGATGCGCCGGGTGGAGGCTTCGAGGAAGTAAGAGCCGGCCAGCGGGTCGACCGTGTTGGCTACGCCCGATTCCTCGGCGATGATCTGCTGGGTACGCAGGGCGATGGTGGCGGCATGCTGCGAGGGCAGCGCCAGGGCTTCGTCCATGCTATTGGTGTGGAGCGACTGAGTGCCGCCCAGCACGGCTGCCAGGGCCTGGATGGCCACGCGCACAATGTTAATTTCGGGCTGCTGGGCGGTGAGCGAGACGCCGGCCGTCTGGGTGTGGAAGCGCATCAGCCACGAGCGCTCGCTCTGCGCCTTGAAGGTGTGGCGCATCTCGTGCGCCCATATGCGCCGGGCAGCCCGGTACTTGGCGATCTCCTCGAAGAAGTCGTTGTGGGCGTTGAAGAAGAATGACAAGCGCGGGGCGAAGCTGTCGATGTCCAGGCCGCGCTTGAGGGACCAGCGCACGTACTCCATCCCGTCGGCTAGGGTGAACGCCAGCTCCTGGGCGGCGGTTGAGCCGGCCTCGCGGATGTGGTAGCCCGAGATGCTGATCGTGTTCCACTGCGGGACGGTGCG
>JBGPBQ010000268.1:0-5370 GCA_041481345.1 Anaerolineae bacterium | reverse complement strand
CGGTGCCCTGGCAGGTCTGGCTGGGGCAATCGAGGTTGTGGGTCTCAATTATCGCCATGAGCTGGGCTTTTCGATTGGCTACGGCTTCGACGCCATTGCGATTGCCCTATTGGGTAAAACCAACCCATTTGGCGTGGTGCTGGCTGCTATCCTGTTTGGAGCCATGAAAAATGGTAGCACCCGCATGCAGTTCATGACCCAAATCCCGGTGGACATTATTTCGGTGATCCAGGGTCTCATCCTGTTATTTGTAGCCGCGGATGGCATTATTCGTTTCATTTATCGCATTCCCGCCCAGGAAGAGCGTCTCGTGTTGACCCGCGGTTGGGGCGGTTAGGAGAGAGCATGGACAGGCGACGTTTTGCAATCATCGTTTTTGTGATCGCCATTATGTTCGGCATTGTCGTACTGGTCGGGGTTTCTCAGAATTCTGCGCTAGTGATCATCACCAGTATGCTGGCAACCACCATTGCCGTAGCCACCCCGCTGACATTGGGAGCGTTGTGCGGCATCTTCTGTGAACGGTCGGGGGTGGTAAATATCGGGATTGAAGGTATGATGTTGGCCGCGGCTTTCTTCGGTTGGTTGGCCGCGATTTACATGAATACCATCTTCCACCAGGCCCCCATGGTGAGCCTGGCCCTTGGCGTCGTTTTTGCGATCCTTACAGGCGCGCTGTTCGGATTGCTTCATGCAGTCTTATCCATCACATTTAAAGTAGATCAGATCATTGGTGGGACGGTGATTAACATCCTGGCTATCGGCATTACGGGTTTCCTCAACCGGCAGATGTTCTTTGGCTCCGGCAGTGTCTTTGGCGGCGTGATCCCGCATGCCCCGGGCGTCTTACCCAGCATTCACATCCCCCTGCTGGCGAGTATCCCCGTCTTCGGACGCATCTTCCAGCAGCAACCAATCACCTGGGCGGCAATCATTCTGGTATTCGTCACCCATTTCGTCCTCTTCCGCACTCGTTGGGGATTGCGCACACGCTCGGTTGGTGAACACCCCCGGGCAGCCGATACCGTGGGAATTAATGTATATCGCATGCGCTATTGGAATGTGATTATTGGCGGCTGCATGGCTGGTCTGGCTGGCGGGTATCTGACGCTTGAGTCCATTTCATCCTTTGAGCCTCTGATGACCAATGGTCGTGGTTTTATTGCCCTGGCAGCTATGATCTTCGGCAACTGGATGCCATTTGGCGCCTGGTCGGCTGCCCTGCTCTTCGGTGCAGCCCAGGCCTTCCAGATCAACTTGCAGTTCTTCCGCCAATTGATCCCCATACAGCTGTCATTTCTGCAGAACTCCTATGTGGTAGGTCTAACTCCCTATCTTTTGACCATGCTAATCCTCACCGGAATCGTCGGCAAAACCATCCCACCTGCGGCGGATGGTCAGCCATACGAGAAATAGGAGAACGATATGGTAGACGCTACTATTGTTCTCGAAGCGAAGAATATCACCAAGAAGTTTCCTGGCGTGCTGGCAAATGATAATGTGAACTTCGACCTACGCAAGGGTGAGATCCATGCCCTGCTGGGTGAGAACGGCGCTGGAAAAACCACATTGATGAATATCTTGTATGGCCTGTATCTCCCCGATTCGGGTGAGATCCTGGTCAATGGGAAACCTGTTCTTATCCACTCCCCAAAGGATACCATCGCCCTGGGTATTGGGATGGTTCACCAGCATTTCATGCTCATCCCGGTCTTTTCAGTGGCAGAAAACATCATGCTGGGTGATGAAACCGTTCACTATGGGATGGTGCTTGATCAGAAGGCGGTATCCAACCGGGTGCGTGAGCTCTCCAAGCAGTACGGGCTGGAAGTCGACCCCGAGGCTTTGGTTGGGCAGCTGTCGGTCGGTGAGCAGCAGCGGGTTGAAATCGTCAAAGCCCTTTATCGCAACGCGCAAATTCTTATCCTGGATGAGCCAACCGCCGTACTGACCCCGCAGGAAGCAGAGGATCTATTTATCATCATGCGCGAGTTGACCAAGCGCGGCGTCTCGATCATCTTCATCACCCACAAGCTCAAGGAAGTGCTGGCGGTGGCAGATCGGATCACCTCCATGCGCCGCGGCGTAGTGGTGGGCACCACCACCCCTGCTGAGACGGATGAGCACAAGCTGGCCGCCATGATGGTCGGGCGTGAAGTGATTCTGACGGTCGAAAAGAAGCCCGCCAAACCCACAGAAGTTGTTTTGAATGTTGAGAACCTGACCATCGAGGATAATCGTGATGTGGAAGTCGTCCGTCAGCTTGGTCTGGAAGTGCGTGCCGGCGAGATCCTGGGGATTGCTGGGGTGCAGGGAAATGGTCAGACCGAGCTGGTGGAAGCACTGACGGGTCTGCGCAAGCGTAAGTCCGGTAAAGTGGTATTGAGCGGTAAGGAGATCCCTGAGCTGAAGCCGCGCCTTAATGTGGAAGCCGGTCAGGCTCACATTCCCGAAGATCGCCACAAACATGGTCTGGTGTTGGCTTTTTCTATCGCCGATAATGAGGTGCTGTGCACCTACTACCAGCCGCCTTTCGCGCATGGGATGCAACGCGACCAGAACGCCGTGTTTGATAACGCCGTAAAGCTGATCGAGCGCTTTGATATCCGCACCCCCAGCCCGCTCCTTCCAGTCAGGAAGTTATCTGGCGGTAACCAACAGAAAGCCATTGTCGCCCGTGAGCTCAGTCGCCCGATCAAGCTCCTCGTCGCCAACCAACCCACACGCGGCCTGGACGTGGGCTCGATCGAGTATATCCACAAGCAGATCGTGGAGATGCGTGACCAGGGCGTGGCCGTGCTGCTCGTCTCGGCCGAGCTGGATGAGATCCTGTCCCTCTCCGACCGTATCGCCGTGATGTTCCACGGCCAGATCGTCGCCACCATGGACGCCGACAAAGCCACGCGTGGTGAGTTGGGTCTGCTCATGGCCGGCGCCACACTAGAGGCGCAAGGCACAGCACCTGCCTAAATCCAATCACATAAATCCGAGACCCCTCGGAGCAACCCGAGGGGTCTTTTTATATTCTTAGTAAATATCTACATAGGGGTATCAGTTTATGTAGAGACGCCTCAATGGGATGTCTCTACCAATGTCACCTATGTTGCTTTGCAATCGGTGGTAATTTCCGCCCCTCCCAAAATCTTTCCTGCTCATCCACCGCTTTTACTCGACCACCATGAGCTCCGCATGCAGTGTAGCTAACGAATCGGCCCCGACCCAAATGTCGAAGGCCTCCGCATCTTGGACCCAATTGCCAGCGTTCGTGCTCCAGTAGCCGAGCTCAGCTGGACCGAGATGGAAGGTGACCGTCTTCGTTTCACCGGGTTTGAGCGTAAGACGCTCGAAGCCCTTCAACTCGCGCATCGGACGCGAGTCGCTTCCAGCCTTCTGATGAATATAGAGCTGCACGACCTCGTCACCCACAACCGAGCCCGTGTTTGACACGTCGACAGTCACAGCCACCGAGCTCCCCACCTTTACCTTCGGCGCCGCGACCTTCGGGTTCGTGATCGAAAAGGTCGTGTAGCTGAGACCAAATCCGAAGGGATAAAGCGGCGTTGGAAGGCCGTCCCAGTAGCGCGGGTTGTACATCGGGCTGCCCTCGGGTGAGTGGGTGAGGTTGCGTGCGTAGTAGAGCGGCGCGTGGCTGCCCTTGCGTGGGAAGGTGACGGGCAGCTTGCCGCCCGGGTTGACATCACCGAAAAGGATGTCGGCAATGGCATGACCGCCCTCACTGCCGGGTTCCCACGCCTCAAGGATCGCCGGTACGTTTTCCGCCGCCCAACCGATGCTTAGTGGACGGCCGTTCAATAGGACGAGGACCACGGGCTTGCCAAGGTCGACGACGGCCTTGAGCAGCTCGTCCTGACGTCCCGGCAGATCGAGCGAGGCACGCGAGGCAGCTTCACCAGCCATATCAGCGTTCTCACCGAGGACCATCACGACGAGATCCGCGTTGCGCGCCGTAGCTACGGCCATCTGGAAAGCGGCCTCGGCTTGCTCGGGCGTCTGTACGGCCTTCTTATCCCCAGGCATCATACTATCGAACCATGATGCGATGTCACGCTGGATCTCGGGGCCAGGGGCGTATTCAACTTTTGCTCCCGGCAGCTTGGCACGGATGCCTTCGACGACAGTGACGGCAGCCGGCGTGTGGTTGAAAACCATCCACGAACCCTCAGTTGCCTCCTTCGAGTCGGCCAGAGCACCGATAACAGCCACATTCGTCAGGTTCTTTGCGAGCGGCAGGAGCCGGCCTTCGTTCCGGAGCAGCACTATCGACCGCTGCGCGGCAAGCCGTGCTTCTTTTCGGTGCTCGGGCAGTGCAGTAATCTGCAACAGCTTCGACTCATCAGTGTACGGCTGCTCGAAGAGCCCCATACGAACTTTGATCGCAAGAATGGGCCGTACGGCCGCGTCGATGTCATCCAGTTTAAGTGTGCCGTCCTTGACGAGCCCGGCGAGGTTCTCAGGGTAGGTATTGCTGGCCATATCCATGTTGACGCCCGCACTCAACGCGCGGAAAGCTGCGTCGCGCCTGTTGCGTGCGAAACCTTGAATGACGAGGTTCCCGACGGCAAACGCGTCGCTAACAACAAAGCCCTTGAACCCCCATTCGCCCCGCAGAATGTCGCGCAGCAGGTAGCGGTTCCCACTCGCGGGGACATCGTTGAGGTCCATGTAGGCACTCATAAACGTCCCAACGCCGGCCTTCACTGCAGCCTCGAAAGGTGGGAAGTAGACGTTGCGCAACCGGCCTTCGGGAAGGTAGACCGGATCGTAGTCGCGCCCGCCATCAGCTGCTCCGTAACCCGCAAAGTGTTTGGCGCATGCCACAACGTGATCAGGCGCGCCGAGAGCTGGTCCCTGGAAGCCGCGTACCTGTGCAGCTGCCATAGCCGCACCCAGGAAGGGATCTTCGCCAGCGCCTTCGACGATACGGCCCCAGCGGGCATCACGGGCGATGTCGAGCATCGGGCCGAAGGTCCAATGCAGGCCTGCAGCGCGCGCCTCCTTGGCCGCTACGGTCTGCGCCCGTTCGGCAACCGATGGATCCCACGACGAGGCCATGGCCAGAGGCACGGGGAAGATCGTGCGGTAGCCGTGTATGACGTCGAGGGCAAAGAGCAACGGGATCTTCGACGGGCTTTCTTCGACCGCGATTTTCTGGAGCTCATTGAACTGCTTGCTGTCGTTGAGCCACAAGACCGAGCCGGCCCCGCCACTCCGGATGACGTCCTCAGGCTTCGGACCCGGGAAGAATGGCGCGCCTGCAATCTGGGTGAGCTGCCCGATCTTCTCCGCGAGGCTCAGCTGCCCTAATAGAGTTTCGACACGAGCGGTGATTTCAGCTTCGGATATGATACT
>JBGPBQ010000267.1:0-5394 GCA_041481345.1 Anaerolineae bacterium | reverse complement strand
ATGGCGACTGATCTGGCAGAATTCCTGGGGGCAGCCTTGGGATTTTATCTCCTGTTAGGTATTCCACTTTGGATCGCTGGTTTCATCACTGCCATAGTCACCTTCGTCATCCTGGGCTTGGAGCGTTATGGCTTTAGACCGCTTGAAGCCGTCATCACTGCCATGATAGGGGTGATATCCATCAGCTATTTGATCGAGACCTTCTTGGTCCACCCTGATTGGAAGCAGGTGGCATACCATGCTTTCGTGCCCCAATTTTCTGGACCGGAGAGCGTGCTGTTGGCAGCCGGTATCCTGGGGGCAACGGTCATGCCGCATGTGATCTTTCTACACTCCTCGCTGACCCAAAAACGGATCGTGGTGCGCAGCCCTGCCAAACTACGCCGACTATTTAAGTTTGAGCTCACGGATGTGATCATTGCCATGGGGGTGGCAGGTCTGATCAATGCAGCCATGTTGATCATGGCTGCTTCGACTTTTTACCGCACTGGCATGACCAATGTGGGTACCATCCAGGAAGCCCACCAGACCCTTCAACCACTGCTGGGTAAAGCCTCCAGCGTGTTCTTTGCCATAGCCTTGCTGGCATCTGGCCTATCCTCTTCATCCGTCGGAACCATGGCCGGGCAGGTGATCATGCAGGGTTTCTTAAAAATCGGGATCCCAGTGTGGATACGACGTTTAGCCACCATGGTGCCTTCACTGGTGGTCATCCTGATTGGTTTAGATCCCACCCGCACCCTGGTCATCAGCCAGGTGGTACTCAGTTTCGGACTGCCGTTTGCAGTCATCCCATTAATCATCTTCACAGCGCGGCGTAAAATTATGAAGACATTGGTAAACCGGAAAATTACCACGCTGATGGCGTGCTTCGTGGCAGGTGTTATCGTCGTCTTGAATATCTACTTACTCGTACAGATTTTTACAGGAAAATGACATGACTATCAACAATATCCTGGTCCCTTTGGATGGCTCTATGTTGTCAGAAACAGTTCTGCCCATGGCGGCTTTACTCGCCAAGCAGAATCATGCCAAACTCATACTATTCCATGTTATTGAGCAAAACCCTCCGGATACAGTTCATGGAGAGCGTCATCTGACCGGTGAGATGGAAGCTGCAGCCTACTTGGAACAAGTCAGCCAGGAGCTCCCCGATGGGATAATGGCGGACCGGCACGTCCACACCGTTGCGGAAAAGAATGTCGCCGAAAGTATCGTTGAGCACAGCCGGGAGCTTGGGGTTGATCTGATCGCGATGTGCGCCCATGGGCAGAGTGGCCTTCAGAAACGCATCTTCGGAAATATTGCCCAGGAGGTGCTCAACATGGGTGATGTCCCGGTGCTGCTGATCTCACCGGAAAAGGAGCTTAAGGCCGAGTCGTGCGCCTGTCAGTGCATCCTGGTGCCCCTCGATCGTGACCCTGACCATGAAGCCGGTTTGGATATGGCAGTTGAGCTTTCGCAGACCTGCAACGCCAGCTTGCATCTGGTGATGGTGATCCATGAATTAGCCTCCTTACCGGGCGAGCAGGCAGCTTCAGCAGTGCTGCTGCCAAATGCGGCGTCTGCACTGCTCGAGCTGGAATGCGAGGAGGGAGAGCTGTACCTCGCCAGGCTGATGGGTAGCCTGTTGGACAAGCAAATCCCGGTCACCGGAGAGGTACAGCGGGGTGACCCTGCCAAACAGATCGTGAACGCCGCCAAGGACTTTCACGCCGACATGATCGTGATGGGCACGCATAGTAAAACTGCCATGGATGCTTTCTGGTCTGGTAGTGTGACGCCAAAAATTGCCACCCAGACCCATCTACCGCTCTTACTGGTGCCTGTGCACGACCGCTAGTTTATCAGCTCGATCTATCCGCATCGTTGGTAGGTTGGATACAGTTATTCTACGGCCAGATATGTTTACTGAAACGCTTAGATAGCGGGAAAGAAGTTGATCATGAGCGTTACCAAACAAATCTCTACTTCAAAATCACACTTTATTTCAGCGGAGGGCTCACCAAATTACTGGGCTCAAACGCCCGTCCAGCAATTCCAGGACCACTAATACCAGGAGGATCTAACCATGGTTACAGAATTAACTGCCGATCAGGCTTATAAGGTTTGTGGACCCGAGAACGTGGGCTGCGATTCCAGCCAGGAGCTGACTGCCCTAGAAACGATCGTGGGCCAGGATCGGGCTCTGCGGGCGATGCAGTTTGGGTTGGGCATCAAGGAGAAGGGCTTTAACATCTATGTATCTGGAATGCCTGGCACAGGCCGGACTACAGCCGTACGCCGGTTCCTGGAGGAAGTGGCGGCTGCCAAACCCATACCCATGGATTGGTGCTATGTCAACAACTTCGATGACCCTTACCATCCACATGCGCTTAACCTACCGGCAGGGAGAGCGGCTGAGCTACAGAAGGGGATTGAAAACCTGACCAAGCTGGTCTTCCAGGAAGTGCGCAACGTCTTCGAAAGTGAGGAATACGCCAAGCAAAAAGAAGAAGTCTTGAACAAATTCCAGCAGCAAAAGCAGGTGATCCTTGAACAGGTCAACCAGCTAGCCAACCAGGAAAGCTTTACTTTGCAGCCCACGCCCATGGGAGTGGTGACCGTGCCCACCCACAATGGCAAACCGCTGAGTGAAGAAGATTTCCTCAAGATGACACAGAAGGATAAGGACGTCTTGCTGCAAAAACAGCAAAAAGTGCAGAATGCGCTGGAGACCTCCATCCGGCAGACGCGCTCGTTGGATAAGGATGCCCGCGATGCGGTCGACAAGCTCGACAGGGAGGTGACCGCGTATGCCCTGCGCAGCTGGAACGAGGACATGAAGGAGAAGTTCGCCAGTCTGCCAGAAGTCCTGGCGTACATCGATGCAGTGCAAGCGGATGTGCTCGACCAGGTGGAGTTCTTCAAATCGGATGGTCAGGATGAAACCCCGGCACTGCCTTTTGGTCCGCAACCGAAGACCTTACCTGTGAAGAAGTATGCCGTCAATATCCTGGTTGATAATTCCAAGTTAAAGGGTGCGCCGGTGATCGTTGAGACCAACCCCACCCACGACAATCTGTTCGGCCGCATCGAGCAGGAAGCTCGGTTTGGCGCCCTGGTGACTGATTTCACTCTGGTAAGAGGGGGTGCGCTACACCGGGCTAATGGCGGGTACATCGTGCTGCCGGTGGAAGACGTTTTGCGCAGCCCATTCGCCTGGGAGGATTTGACCCACGCCTTGGCGAATGCAAAAATTGAGATCGAGGATGCCACCGAGAAATACGGCTTTTCCACGAAGAGCCTAAAACCTGAACCCATCCCGCTGGACATCAAGGTGATCTTGATTGGGCGGCCGGATATATTCCAGCTCCTGCTAAGCTATGAAGCGCATTTCTCCGAGCTGTTCAAGGTGAAGGCGGAATTCGATACCTCGATGGACCGTACTCCTGAACATACCCGCGAATATGCCGGCTTTGCCACCATGCTGTGCAACACCGAGAATCTGAAGCACCTGGACGCCTCAGCGCTGGCGCGCCTGGTGGAACATGGCTCGCGTCTGGCGGATGACCAGGAGAAGCTATCCACCCGCTTCAGCGAGATCGCTGATGTGCTGCGCGAAGCCAACTATTATGCCGGGCTGGATGGAGTCGAGCTGATCTCGGTGCAGCACATCCGTAAAGCCATCGAAGAACGCTTATACCGCTCGAACCTGATCCAGGAGCGGCTGCAGGAGATGATCGAGCGTGGGGTGATCAAGATCGATATCAGCGGCAAGAAGGTCGGGCAGATCAACGGACTCTCAGTGCTCGGCTTGGGGGACATCAGCTTCGGGCAGCCCAACCGGATCACCGTCAGCCTTAGCCTGGGCAGGGAAGGGGTGGTCAACATTGAGCGGGAAGCCAAGTTGAGCGGACCCATCCATACCAAGGGTGTGCTGATCCTTTCGGGTTTCCTGGCCAATCGTTACGCCCAGGATAAGCCGCTCAGCCTCTCCGCCCGCCTGGTGTTCGAGCAGAGTTATGGGGGCATCGAAGGCGACAGCGCTTCTAGCACAGAGCTGTATGCCATCCTTTCCGCACTCTCCGGCTTGCCCGTCAACCAGGCGATTGCCGTCACCGGCTCGGTCAACCAGAATGGAGAAGTCCAGGCTATCGGCGGTGCCAACGAGAAGATCGAGGGTTATTTCGAGATTTGCAAATCTGCCGGTTTGACCGGGGAGCAGGGCATTGTGCTGCCGGCCAGTAACGTAGCCAACCTGATGCTGAAGGAATCGGTGGTCGAAGCTATCCGCCAGGGTAAATTCCACCTGTGGCCAGTGCATACCATCGATGAGGGTATCGAGGTCCTCACCGGGGTCAAAGCCGGTGAGCGGCAGGCCGATGGCAGCTTCGAGGTGGATACGGTCAATGCACAGGTGGACCAGCGCCTGCGGCAGATGGCGAACGATCTGCAGCGCTTCGGTAAAGATAACGGTCATAAGAACCAGCAAGCTGAAAATTCCAATGATGCAAACTGACCCAAGTGGTTTACAGATTCTGCTGCAGAAGCATCTGAGCTGGTACCCCCTGATGGAGTTGCGTGATGTCTACAAACTGCTCTACCAGGGGGTGATGGGTGCGGAACACCTGATGCCATCACGGGAGGAATATACCAGTTACCTCGAGTCTGAATTCGAGCCCCTGCAGCCTGACCCGACAGAACGCCTGCTCGAGCCGCTGCGACCGGATGGAGCGCTCTACCGGTTGAACCTGCGTCCTTATAAAGCGTGCCGGCTGGGTTTGGAGCAGCTTATTTCCAATCTGCTTGATACGACGCATGTAATCAGAGGCACCAGACTTGAGATGGTGTCGATTTGGGCAGAATTTGCCCAATTATGCTTGCATGGGCAGGTTCAGCAATTCGATCGGGCTTCCATCGAGCAGTTCAGCCGGTGGCTGGAGCAGGTTGAGTACCCCGCATTGCATCATTCGGAGACTTATTGCCGCCAGTACCAGCCGGCATACCGGCTGATCGCAGCCAAGTTCATCCCGGAGCTTGGGTTAGTGTCGGATTTGACTGGAGGGTAAAAGATTTAACCACAACGGTGCGCTAAGGAAGCGCCCTCCGACACAAAGTACACAAAGGTTCAATAGGAGGTTTTTTGAAATTTATAATGCTTACTAAAAGTAAAGAATTGATTTGATAAAAAATAAATGTATTCAATTATTCTATCAGCCTAAATCCGGCGGTTAAGATTGCACCTGTGAGGGAAGTAGAGACATCAGCTGTGATGAATGGAGGAGTATGCTAATAGAAATAATGAATTTCTACAACCAGCATTCGTTCAGGGAAAAAAACGAATAAGAACGAATCGATTGGCTGAACAGATGGGAAGGCGGTTTTTACAGGGCATGGTGCTCATGAACATAT
>JBGPBQ010000266.1:0-5441 GCA_041481345.1 Anaerolineae bacterium | reverse complement strand
GGGTGGGGTTGGCTTTAAAACGGTTCAAATTTTTTTGTTTTTTTTTAAAAAACCCCCGCCCAACACCCCCCCCCCCCCCCCCCCGGGGGGGGGGGGGTGGGGGGGGGGGGGGGGGGCCTTGTAACAGCTCCTGGGGAGTGAGAGGGCACCGGAGATATGCTGGTTTGAGCAGAAACGACGGATATAGGAGAACTGGCGGGTGTGGATGAGGCCGTCTGAGGGACTGCGCATGCCAGCGCAGCAAGGATCAGTACAAGCAAAATAGCTAGAGGGAGCTGGCTGTGGGTTGAAATCATGCAGGCTATCTGGACCCTATTGGTTGAACGAACCACTTAAGACGAACAGCAGACCGCCACCCAAAAGCAAGAGACCCAAGATGGACCCAGCGAGCTTCAAGCGTCTATCACTCGAGAAGAGCAGCGCTCCAACCAGGAAGGCAGGCAGGCTGGAAAGCAGAGTTAGCTTGCCCCAATTGTAAATCGCCGAATCAAGCCACGGACTGTGGAGATGCAGGAATGAAAGGGCGTCAAGCAAGAAAAATCCTGGTGACACCATAGCCACCAGGATGGCATGTACCAATGAAAAGGGCTGTGATGGATCGAGGCTGTAAATCTTGATGGTGTAGGGCACCCCCCATTGCTCCATCAATACCAGGTGCAGCACACTTAGGCTGATCACATAGGCGAGCCAGGCGAGCGTGCCGCCGATCAACCAGAGGGGGAAGCGAGATTTATTCGCCATATCATCGGTGTGCCATCATCCAGGATGATTCAATTATAGCGCAGATAAGAACAATCCTTAATCAGCCGTGTAATGAGGATAAGATATTGTGAAATTTTGAAATCTGGAGGTGAATCCATTGGAAAAACTTTGCAGATGAGATGGAGTCATCAATCGTCATACTCTTATCTCTAATCAGACTTCCTTTTGATTTGCATTTTTTATGAATGCTTATCCCCGTAATGTGAGCTGCAGAGTATTTTTTTCTAACACGTCTTTATTTTTCACAGCAAATATGCTCTTTTGTTCGTATCACCCACTTGTATATGATGGAGATATTTTCCTGATTGATGCTATAATATTAAGGTAAGATTAATTGCTAATGCTGACAGAGGACATGATCAGCAAGGCGGCAGATAGGACTTACGCAATCAAAATTGCATTAACTTATGTATGTAAATTTATAAAAAAGTCATGAGGAGATTATTGCAATGGAAACATTACCAGCAGCTGCCGTAAGTTCTAGGAAGTGGTACGAGATATGGCGAGAAGTTTGGCTGAACCCAGGTGTGGAAGCTTTCGGGTCCATTTTGAAGGATCGGGATCATAGCGCAACCAGAGGGTTTATTTGGATCGGAGTTACATCGCTCTTTTTGGGTCTGTTTAGCTCAATTGTATCCATCCCAATTCTCCAAAGCATGACCTCCCAGTTCCCAACTACCGTTAGTATCAGTCAAACAATTATTACCACATTGTGCACGATCATACTCACTCCTGTTTTTACGATTATCAGTATGATTATACTGACCGGAATTTTCCACTTCATTGCCAAGCTCTTCGGTGGGAACGGCATATGGGGAGACCTTGTATTTTGTATCGCTGCCGTAGTGGCTCCATCTTCAATCATCAGCGGTGTGATTGGCATAATCTGGCAGATATTTTCAAAAGTTCAAGTGCTCTTTTTCCTTGTCGCCATCATCTTCGGAATTATCGGCGTTGCCCTCGCAATTTATAATATTATTTTGTACGTACTGGCAGTCAAGGCTGCTGAAAACGTTGGTACCGGGGGAGCGATAGCCACCCTGCTCATACCAATTGGTGTGGTTTTGGTCCTGGGTATTTGCTGTTCAGCAACATTGATTCCCGCCTTTGTCAACACTGTTCGCTAGCGACAAGCGAAAACTTATCCTATAATCATAAAACCGTATGAATTCGGACGTTGATGAGTGATCCTGCGATCACTCCGTAGGACGCGCCATAATTGCGTTGTATGGATGGGGAACTAGGTTGGGAATTTAGTTAATTTCGTTAGCTCATTATTTTTGCAGGAGTTTTTCCCAGGCGAATGGTGAACCGTGCCCGGGGTAGACCATTTTGATTGGAAGCGTCTTTAGCCGCTCAAAGCTTCCATCTCCGGCGGGCTTATCGTACATCATGGAATTTAAGGTCGGCTTGCCCGTGGAGTTGGTGAAGAGATCACCACAAAAGAGGTCGCCCGAGCTGGTCAGGATGCAGAGCGAGCCGGAGGAATGACCGGGGGTATTCAGCACCTGGGCATCCAGTCCGTAATTACCAAGGGAGTCTCCATCTACCAGCAGCACGTCGGGGGTGCATTCTTCTTTTTCACCAAACCGGATAAACACCGGCATCAGCTTTTTGAGCAGACGGTTATCGATCTTGCGGTTCCAGAACATGTCTCCATTTTCTAGCATGCCGGCATCACCTGCATGCATAGCAATGCGTGACCGGAATTTTTCGCGCAGATAGCGAGCATTACCGGTGTGATCAAAATCCCCGTGAGTTAGCAGGATTAGCTTAAGGTCACCGGGTTGGGTGCAGAAATGCTCGAGGGCTGACTCAAGTTGGCGCCTGGCGTTGGTCATCCCCGTATCAATCAGGAAATATCCAGTTTCGGTCCTGATCAGATAACTATACACATGGCTGAGCTTTAGCGGTAAGGGTAAGCGGATGGGTATGATTTGCTGGGTCATGGGTGCTTCCTCGTGTCTCCTCCTGGCTGGTATCCAGATTCCATTTTATCCCACATCCAGGTTGGGGTTTACTTGCACTCCGAAATCGACATCAATATAGTTCTATCTCCTTACCCATAAAGGTCCCATACTGGGCGGTGGCTTCAACAATCCAGTCCTTGATATCAGGATCGAGATTCATGAATGGCTGGATTTCTATCCGCAAAGCATCATTCTGCAGTGTGCGCTTCCAAATTCCAACCACCTGCCCATTGACAACGATGATGGGACGGAACACGCCTCGGTCTGAGATCTGCTTCATATGCTGCTCCAGGGCAGCGGGGATGGAGGCGCTCCGGTCGGAATAGCTGATGATGAATTCGTCATAGGTGGGCAGTAAATAGGCGCCATCTTGCCGGGTATGAGGGCTGGTGAGTCCACGGGTAACCCAATAGGTTCGCCCATCAATCTGCGCCCGCTCGAATTCCGACTTAACCAGCTCCAGGGCTTTGTTTGCTTCCCGGGTGGGTAAGCCTGACCACCAGGTGAAATCCTGTAGAGTCGCCGGGCAGCGGCTGATGAAATAGCGCCTGGCAAGCTGCGCTAAGGCCTCTTCCTTGGTTAGATTGGAGGTATTTGGTACCCGCTCTGAGAGCAAGGCGTACGTGGTCTTGCTGCCACGCGACACACCACTGCAGATGATCTTCTCAAGCTCGGCGCGGGCGAACAGGTGTGAAGCCCGGTTTTGGTCCGTGGATATCCCAGCCTGATGCAGCGAAGTGATCAGCTCCTCGCGGGTGAGATGCTTGCCGGCGCTCAAGGCTTTCTCGATCGTAGCATTGCTTTTCGCAAATACCTCCTCCGTAAGGTCTAGCTGATGCTCGCGTGAGCTTTGGGCGGTTTTGATCTGGGGGGCGGTGAGATCAAGCATCCAGTAAACATCTCCAGCTGCCACAAAATGCCAGGTTGGCCTGAGCACGTGGGTACGGACAACGTCTGCACTGGCGATTGCAGCTTCGACCGCCTGATCAGTCAATCCGGGGAGGCGCGCACCGATGGCCCACTTTGCCATTGGGTAATCCTGTGCCTGCATGGCACCCATCCAGTAGACGAGCTCTTTCGGTGTGGAGAAATTTGTCTCAAGCAGCTGCTGGCTGGCGAGGCGGAAGAGTGCAATCTCAGATCGTTCCATCATCGTAGTCCGTTTTGTTTGGAAGATGCAATTTCCCCACTCAGCGAGTATGATTGTAAGAAATTGAGCTGATTTAAATTATACATCATCCAAGACATGCGCCTGTTTAGAGCACTATCAGTTGAAGCATGCCATTCCTCTTCATGTGGGGTATTCATCGAGATGGAATATTTTCAAGCTGCATGGCAAGGGCAATCCCGCCTAACACGCCGGACCGGTAGCCTAACGCGGGGGGGACGATATAATCATCCAGGCGGCTGGTGAGGGTGGGATGATTCAGATAATTATTCAAGAGGGTGGATACCTTCCTGCGAATTTTATCGTATAAGAATACCCGGTGCATTACACCGCCACCCACAACAATTCTTTTGGGTGGAAGGGTGAAGATGTAATTTGCCAGGGCAGCGGCGATATATCCCGCCTCGAGCTCCCAGAACGGGTCATCATCAGCCAGTGCCTCTGCTGGTTTGTTGAAGCGTGCTTGGATGGCTGGCCCATTGGCAAGACCCTCGAAACAGTCCGCATGGTAGGGACAGGCACCTTTGAATGGATCGAGTTTGTGGTCGTGTGGGATGTAGACATGCCCCATCTCGAGGCTGACCAGCCCACGCAAAGGTTTACCATCCAGGATATAGCTGCCCCCAATCCCGGTTCCAACGGTCAGGTACAGGGAGGGGTCGAGACTCCGATTGGCACCCCAGCGATATTCTCCCAGGGCTGAGGCTGCCACGTCCATGTCTATCGCTATGGGCAGGCGTAACTTGCGTTTTAGGATCCCCAAAATATCCGTGTTAGCCCAATTGAGCTTGGGCGTGGTGGTGATGTAACCAAAGGTGGGAGAAGCCGGATCAACATCCACTGGGCCGAACGAACCCAGGCCGATGCTTTTGAGCTGGTTGGAGTCTACATATGGGGTGAAGAACGCACTAACACGCCGTAGGGTTTCCTGCGGGGTAGTAGTGGGGAAGCGGGTCTCATCGAGGATCTCATCTGGACCTCGACCGACGAGGCAGATGAATTTCGTGCCTCCGCCTTCAATGCCACCATATAACTCAGCTTTATTCATTAAACCCATCCTATAATTTAGTAACTAGATAAGGTAATCACATTCAGTATTGCTCTTTTACCGACCAAAAGTGCCGATTGTGGTTTTGTTGATAAATCTATGATCGGTAGTTTCTAAAATGCAGATTACCCATCAATATAGTCACTAATTGAGTTATGAAAACAACAATATTGCCTAATGCTCAACAAAAGGCGGTCAAAATATTATAACCCACACGGATTAAATCCTTGGGGTGGTTGAGATCAGCCCGGATTTGAGACGATGGAATAAGGGAGATTGGTTAATGGATTTAAATGTTCTTAAATATAAGTCCAGATCTACCCCAGCCGATAATGGAAAACTCCGGTGGTTTTGGATAACATTGGTATGTACCGCGCCCACCGGAGCTGTGCCAAGCGCGGTTCCGGGCTGAGAAATGGGTACCACTCGTCCAAAAGGCGGATGCCCTCCCCCCAATTTTCGAGATCTTTGGCACGCTTGAATGCCCAATGAG
>JBGPBQ010000265.1:0-5442 GCA_041481345.1 Anaerolineae bacterium | reverse complement strand
TCAGGACATGGTTGAATTCATGACTTATCAGAATTGTAAGAATGATTGAAAACAAGCACATTCATGCTAAAATTTCCTTAATGCAACGGGTTTTTATAAATCTCTTTCAATCGAAAGCACGTTTAATGGTGGTGCTGCGTTATGCACTGCTTGGATTGGTGGGGATATTGGGCATAGTTAGATTGAGGATGATTTTAGCTCTTCTTGGTCTTTCTGAAACCTACAATGTCAGAGATACACTAACCTATTACCTCATGGCGAAAGCCATAATTGCGGGTGAAAATCCGTATCTACCACTCAATGAGCTAGCTAATAAATTTATCGGATCGATTCAATTTTTCCCCCACCCAGCACCTTGTACACCTTTGACCGCTATATTAAGCCTTCCATTAGTATTATTCAGTGTTACCAAAGCCTATATTGCCTGGTTTTGTTTTGAAATGATTTGTCTAGCGATAGTCGCCATGTTACTAACCATTCTATGGAAAGGTAGACTGGCGTGGCCATGGCCAATTTTAGTGTTTATTTTATTGCTTGCATGGTTCCCCATAATGGTGGATCTATTATACGGGCAATTATCAATCTTAATGACATTGTTAATTTTAGCTTCTTTACTCGCACTTAGAAAAGATAATAATATCCTTGCAGGTGTTCTAATTGGAATATCGGTGGCAATCAAATTGATCACCTGGCCGATCGTCCTATACTTTGCATTAAAGAGAGACTGGCGTGCTTTTTTTGCTAGTTGTATCACCATTATTGGATCGAACCTGGTTGCATTAATGGTAATCGGGAAAGGTCCATTCATGGATTATTATTTACACGTAATATTTCAGGTTTCAAAGTTTTATTATTCTACAATGAACAATTTTTCTTTGTGGTCAATTGGATACCGGTTGTTCACGGTGACACCCGTTACTGCTGGATACCTCAATGCGCCCCCTCTGGTGAACCTACCATGGCTAGCATCAATTTTTTCAGCAGGATTAGTAATCGCATTTTTTATTATCGGAACGTCTTGGGTCATAAAATCAAATGATTTATACAAGGCTTATGCGATTTTGGTGTGTATACTTGTTGGGATCAGCCCAATATCTATGATTCATTATCACATTATGCTAATTATTAGCCTGTTTATTCTTTGGGCAAATTTAGTCAAATCTTCTTTCCCGAAGTGGCAGACCCTATTTTCAGTGATTTTCACCTTTTTTCTTTTTCTTTCAAATGAGCAAGTCGGTAGCGTTCTCATATATTTAAATAGGCAGAGTAATTTTGTTTCTGGGGCCAGTAACCAGATAACTTTTTTGTCCAGCTTGCTTAGTTGGATACCAATAATATCCCTAGTTATTCTTGCGATACTCATATGGCGGTCTGGTGTTAACCAAAATCAAGGTGAGTTAATCCATCATAATCTCCTTGAAGAATCTTGATTTTATTCAAAAACATGAATTCTCCTACCCATCAATATTTGACGATTCAACCAACCAAAGGTATAATCGGCAAGCTTAGGCGTCTGGTACCGTAAAAAGTAAATTTGCTGGAAAATATATTTTGTTCGGAGGCAGGTCGTGGTTAACGTCGTAGATATTTCATTGATCATCATATCGGTAGCGCTGATTGTCAGCGTTATCCTGCAAAGTAAAGGCGCAGGCCTGGGCGGTCTGACGGGTGCAGATACAGGCGGTATTTTCACCGCACGCAGGGGGGTGGAAAAAACCCTATTTTACGTGACCATCGTCCTAAGCGTGTTATTCTTTACATTAGCGATAATATCGGTAAAAGTTTCATAAATAAATCCTAATTTGCGCAGAAGAATAGCGCCAACCACAGTACTTTCAGGGGGTTGGTAATTATTCCGAAGCGCTTTTTATTTTTAATTCTGTGATTGAGCCGTGATAATATTGAACCGATGAAAAAATTACGCTGGCCTTTATTGATCGCGATTATTGCATTGGCTGCCATATCAATATTATTAATCAGCCAAAAGCCAGCCAGCCTTCAGCCAGTATCAGAGCCAGTGATTAAGCCGGCTGAAGGCGGAATATATTCGGAAGGGGTAGTTGGCACATTCATGCGCCTCAACCCGATCCTGGATTATTACAATGGGGCAGATCGAGATGTAGACCATTTATTATTTAGCGGAATGCTGCGAATCGATGATCGGGGTTTACCCCAGGCAGACCTGGCAACCTCGTGGGGGATCTCAAGGGACGGCACGATCTATAACTTTTCACTCAATCCGAATGCGGTGTGGCATGATGGGAAACCCGTTACGAGCGATGACGTCATCTTCACCATCCAAATGATGACCTCGGATGACAGCCCCATTCCAGCGGATATCCGAGATTTCTGGAAGCAGATTGAGGTCATCCGCCTGGATGAGAAAACGGTGCAGTTCAAACTTCCCGAGCCTTACGCACCCTTCCTGGATTATCTGACTTTTGGTCTGCTACCTGCTCATTTATTAGGCGATCTGAGCATGGCAGACCTGATCGACAATCCGTTCAACTTGCAGCCGGTTGGCAGTGGTCCGTATCGCCTAGATCATCTGATCACTACGGATGGGAAGATTACAGGGGTCGTGCTGGCTGCATTTAAGGATTACTACCCCCAGGGAGCATACATCGAGCAGGTTGCAGTGCGTTATTACCCAGATTCACCCGCTGCATACGCAGCTTACCAGGCAGGGGAGATATCCGGTATCGGCGATGTGACCCCAGACATCCTGCCTGAGGTGCTCAAGGAAAAAGGACTCAGCATTTATACTACCCGCCTGCCGGTCATGTCGATGATCCTGATGAACCTGGGTGATGATCAAGTGAAATTCTTCCAGGACGTTAATGTGCGCAGAGCATTGATGTTAGGACTCAACCGCCAGGGGATGATCGATACCCTTCAGAGCGGGCAAGCTATCCTGGCAGATGGTCCAATTTTCCCCGGTACCTGGGCTTATTACGACGGAATTGAACATTATTCATATGACCCGAACCAGGCAATCAGCATGCTGCGTGAAGCAGGCTATACAATTCCTGCTGCAGGAGGAGAAACCCGGACAAGCAAGGATGGAATTCCACTTTCATTTGAATTATTATTCCCCGATGATCATGAACACGTAGTGCTGGCAAATAAAATCAAACAAGATTGGGCTGCCCTGGGCGTCCAAGTCACGCTAACACCGTTAGCCTATGACAAGCTCGTCAGTGAGCATTTGGATATCCGAAATTACCAGGCAGCTCTGGTGGATTTAAATCTTTCCCAAACCCCTGACCCTGATCCATATCCATTCTGGCACCAGACGCAAATCTCTAGTGGACAAAATTATTCCAAGTGGGATGACCGCCAGGCGAGTGAGTATTTAGAGCAGGCACGCATCACGACTGATCTGGAAGAACGCACCCGCCTTTACAATAACTTTCAAGTGAGATGGAGCCAGGAGCTTCCTGCCCTACCCCTGTTCTATCCTGTCTATACCTATGCGGTGAGTACAGACGTGCATGGGGTGAGCATAGGTCCAATTTTGGAACCTGCTGACCGGTTCAACCACGTTGCCAACTGGTATCTGGTTACGAGCCGATCAACAGGTAGCGAAACAACGACCCCCTATCCATAAATTAACCGATTTTAGGTAATAAATCAACGCTTCTCAGCAGATTTTTTTACCTTCATGATCGATGGAAGCTCATCTTCAAACACTTCCACCAGCTGGGGATCAAATAGTGATCCACCAGCACCGATAATCAGGCGGGAAGCATCTTCGGGAGTGATTTCTTTCTTATAAGGTCGGGGAGTCGTCAGGGCATCGAAGACATCCGCAATAGCACACATACGGGCGCTGATTGGAATCTGTTCATCACGTATGCCGTTGGGATAACCCGACCCGTCCCAGCGTTCATGGTGGTTCAAGGCAATCGTTTCGGCTGCCTGCAGTAAGGGAGAGTTAGAGTTGCTCAAGATCTCAGCACCGATAGTGGTGTGCCGTTTGATCTTGTGTAGCTCAGTCTCTGAATATTGACCCTGTTGGAGAAGCAGAGCTTCCGGAAGACCGACCTTGCCGATATCATGCAACTGGCAGGCGACTGAGATGAGCTGCAGCTCATTTTGGGTAAGACCGAAACCACGACCAAGTACCTGCACATACCCCTTGATACGCTCAAGGTGGGTCAGGTTGCTACCTTCGCGGAATTCAGCTATATAAGCCAGGCGCCAGACAGCATCCAACAGCTCTCGGTGACTATCCATCGTATACATGCTATCTTCCTTTCTAATGCTAATTCGTAACAAAACGGGCGGGTTTACGTTTAATCTTAAGTTGGTTAATAATTAATGATTACCTATATTTTACAACACTATATAGATTTGGAGGTTTAATAATCTTCTTATACTGCTATCATAATTGTCAGTATAATTTAATAGTTCGGAATGATATAATTATTAAATCAAGGGACCAAGTTTTTTAACCCTGTCCGACAGGAAATAACATTGCAGCGATTGAGGTGAATGTTCTGAGGTGAGATAATATTTCTACGTCGATGGGGGTAACAACATTTAAGAATCAATATTATCGTGGTTCCGATGGATACAATTGAAATGTCTACTGGGAGTAATAAAACCTTGGATCAGAAGCATGGGCAGAGTATGGTTGAATTTGCCCTCATCCTGCCATTATTTGTTCTTTTTATCGTAGGGATATTTGAGCTTGGGCGGGCATTTTTTTCATACATTGCAATTACAAATGGCGCTCGAGAAGGTGCCCGAGTGATTACCTTCTGGCCAGGAAAAACAACGATTCAGAATGTCACCACGGCAGTAATCACCGAGGTAGGGTCATCACCAACGGTGGACGTGAATAAGATCCAACCGATTCAGATCGAATGCGGAAACCCATATGTTGTTGTAACCACTGATTCTGCTTTAAAAGCCTGCCCTGATATGAAGCCAATACGCGTGACTGTGACTTACCAATTTGATTTAACACTTAAATTATTTTTCCCTCAGGATTTGATGCTGAAGCGATCGGCAGAAATGATGCTGCCATGAGAAAATTATTTCACTCCCCACAGCATGGTCAGTCACTGGTCGAATTTGCCCTTACGATTCCAATTTTTATATTGATGATTGTGATGATCTTTGACTTTGGTAGGGTAGTTTACTATTACAGCACCATTCATAATGCCGCCAGGGAGGGTGCTCGTTATGGCATCATTCACCCCAATGATTTTTTAGGCATGGAGAACACCGCAATCAAGTATGCGATTGGATTAGGATTAACCACTTCAGATGTAACCGCTATACCGAGTGCACCTGAAAATGTTGGAGGTATTGCCAATCCAACCATAAAAGTTACTGTAAGTTATAGTTTCACTCCTGTCACACCGCTGGTTTCAAACTTTTTACCAGGTGGACATTTATCATTATCGAGCGATGCGATCATGCGCACGGAAG
>JBGPBQ010000264.1:0-5472 GCA_041481345.1 Anaerolineae bacterium | reverse complement strand
CGTTTCCCTCAACCGTACATTGATCTATTCCTCCGGGTATTTCGATCCAATACCAGGGCTGAATTTCATCAGGAACTAAAAGTATCCTCTCTGGGCTTGGTGGGCATTTGCAAGTATTTGTTCTCTCCTGACAATCGTAATAATAATAGTTTTGATCGCTATCAAATTGAAGACCGTAAAGCTCTAAAATTCCGATAGTTGTGGGATTATCAGCATTGCAAACCTGGAAAATGCAAACCTGAGGAACGGGAGTCGCTGATAATGTCGGAGTGTAGTCGGTGGTCGGGAGAATGGGTCCATCTACAACTGTCGTTGGTGTCAAGATGGCAGTGAGTTGGATCTCTGATATTACTGTCGGGATTATGGTGCTGACTGCCAATGTAGACGTTGGTGGGGAAGATGTAATTTCGATGATCACACTTGAAGCAGTCTTGGTTTCACTTAGCGCCAGAGACAATGGTACATTTCCATATTTTGTAAACTTGATCAGCCAGATCAATAGCGCACTAAACCCTATCAGAAAAACGATCACCAAAATCCCCCAGGTGATATATCGCTTATTCTGATTAAAAAAGCCCTTATTGGGCACGGGAGTATCATCAACCAGGGTAGGAATGTTCTCCCATTCTCCTGTGGTGTGGAGCTGCTTGGAATGCATTGGGATAACAGATATCTGTTCAGTAGCTGTGAGCCCAATTGCAATTAAGATGACCGATGTGTTATCTGCTCCTCCTCGATGGTTGGCAAATGCAACCAGTTCCTTGACCACTTCTTCAGGCGAGCCCTGGTGAGCCACAGCATATAAGTCTGCCCGCTGAGCATAACGAGAAAGGCCGTCACTGCATAACAATATCCGATCGCCAGATTGAAGTGGAATCTCGGGAAAAACATCGATATGCACATCCATTTCACCACCCAGGCTGCGGGTCAGTAAGTTTTTTACGCGTGAAGTATGCGACTCTGCTTCAGTAATTAGACCATCACGAACCATTTCCCCTACCAGGCTGTGGTCGTGGGTGATTTGTTGGATGTTTTCACCCCTGATCAAATAAGCACGGCTATCACCAACATTGGCGATGGACAACTTGTCATCTCGGATAGACGCAGCCACCATCGTTGTCGCCATCCTGCTTTCATGATTGTCATGAGAAAATAAAAATATATCATTTCCCGCCTGGCGCATAGCTCCCCGGAAACGCTCCTCAATGGATAGCTCCGGGTGACGATAGTATTCAAACAATACCTTTTGAGCTGCGTATCGGCTGGCTTTTTCCCCCTTTATCGCTCCGCCTACACCATCGGCAACGATATACAGGCAACCGCTGGAGGTCATTTCATCCCGGTCTTCAGGTTCGAATGAGGCAATAAAATCTTCGTTATTCTGACGTTTGCGCCCAGCATCGGATAAGCTGGCAGACTCAATTTGAAACACAGTGATTACGCCCCTTCACCTGATAGCTCAAACTTAAGTATGGTTTCACCCGCCTGGATCACATCACCATTATTTAATACCTGTTGTTGAACAGGCTCATTATTGACCATCACCGGATTCTGGGTGTTTAGAGATTGAATCACATAATGCCCTTGGTTAAAACTGATCATTGCATGTTTTCGAGAGGCATTTAACCCTTTCAAGGGAATATCATTCTCATCACGTTTTCGACCTAGTCTGACATTTTCTGGTGATAAATTCCAGATGTGATTTGGATTGATCCCCTCGATTTCACGTAATATTGCTGGTGCATTTCCGGGTGGTCCTCCTAAGGGTGATTGGTCGGGTGGAAGGGAGGCTGATAAAGATTGCTGGCGTATGCGCTTCCTGCTCCGCAACCCCAAGGGGATGAGCACCGCTGCCACAACCAGGGTAGCAATACCAGCTAACCAAATTAATCCCGATTTCTGCTGGATTGCGACTATCGTGCTGATTGAATCTTCTGAAGAAAACCCATTGATGTCATAGGCAATAGCGCTGATCGTATGTGTTCCTGCCGGTACTCCTTTGAGATCCCATTGGATTTGATAGGGTGTTGTGGAAACGGTCCCCAGGAGGGAATCATCGGTTTTAAATTCGACTTTGATAATTTGTGCCATGGCTGAAACTTCTGCAGAAATGACCGTTGAGCCGCTGATCGTTTCCTGTTCAGCAGGATTATCGATTTTAATAGTAACAGGAGCTTGGACGTCTAATCCGATGTCCATAGATCCAATATTCCCAGCATTATCTTGCACGGCAAAAGCGATTTTATGAATGCCTGGTTGGACCGTGGTTGAATTCCAGGTGTATTCGAAGGGTTCGTTGTTAATACTGGTCATTAATTGATTATCAACCGTGATATCCAGACGAGCTGTCGCCGCGGGTGCGCTGATTTGTGGAGAAAAATAGACGTTTCCGCTCACTGCCTGTCCTTCCTGATAATTGGGTAATGTAACTTGCACCTCACCACTTCTGGCGGTTAGATGGGCGATTTGCTCTGTTTCCTCTCCTAAATAATTCACCCTAACTATAAACTCATGCTCAGCGTCATCTGCCGGTAAATTGGAAATAAATCCGAGTTCATATTGCTCCCTAAAGCTTAAGAAATTCTGTGATATGCCGTTGAATCCCGCTTGGATCGCAGTAATATCGGGTTGGTCACCAGAAATCAAATAAATCTGACCATGGGTTAGATCTGCCAGCTTCTTAAGTTCCCCTTGATCTGCTCCTCCCCAGGCAATGGGATAGACCGCTACATTTTGCTGTGAAGCATTATCCATGGCTTGATCAAATGTATATTCACTGAGTCCTGAGTCAGGACCATCTGTTAGGAGGATAAGGATGCGTCTACTCGGTTGATCTTGAAGGACACTCACTGCATCCACTATTGCGTCATTTAGGGATGCATTCCCGAGAGGCTTGAGTGATTCAAGCGCGCTTTTCATTAAATTCTTATCATTGGTTGGGGCCTGGTTCACAATTACATCATCAGAAAAAGAAATAATCGCAACCAGATCATCTATTGCCAATGTATCAACGAACTCTGCCGCGGTTTGTTTAATTTTATTTTGCGATGGTGTCTCACCATAACCCATACTTCTGCTGGTATCAATCACCAATGCAATCGTAAGAGGTTTTTGATAAATCGGTGTCACTGCTTGAATCGGAACATTTGAACTATTTTCAATGATTGTAAAGTTATCGATCGTCAAGCCTCTGATTTGGTAATTCTGCGCATCCGATACGGATACATAAGTTATTATTTTCGGATATTGAATGTCATCAACTCGATCGACTGTAAGATTGATATTGGATTGCGAATATCCATTTATAAAAGAAGATTGAATCAACAATACGAATAATGCCAACACCAATAGTGTTTTTAATATATTCTTGCCCATAAAATGCCTCCCTCGTCAGAATAAAAGAATTCGGGCTTCGGTTGAATCAGGTGATTTAAAATGTTATGAAAAAAACTGCCTTAGTTCCAAGCAAAACATTGTTAAATCAATAACCAATCCACTGTAAATTACAGATATTCGATTCAATCTATTTTGACCTATTTCTAACCCAATTGTTGATGACTATTAAGAAAAGCATATTGCTCAGATAAAAGAAGAATGCATCTCTTTTTCTTACTCAGTGTTATTTCCGCACCTTGAGGTCGTTATCCCAACCCTGTTAAGATAAGCAGTTATTAACCTATCTTTAATATTATACACATCTACCATAAGGATGCAAGAGGTAAACGATGAGGTTTCTGTCCATGATTGTTGTTCCTATTTTTCTGATTATCGGCAAAAAAATAATCTCTAGCTTTTCCAGAAATTTTGCCAAATTAAATGAGTAAACTTTATAACTTTAACTATCCTCATAGGAGTCTGTTGATTCCGAGATGTGGGTTATTGAGCAACATCGGTTGCTATTGGAAAGGGAGACACACAGTAAGTTTATATAAAACAAACACCCGATGCAGCTCAGGTAAGCCAATTACTGATCTCAGTCGTTAGGCATCGCCGAGTGGCGTTTTTAAGACGCAAGATCGTCACAGGCATGCGCAAGATAGAAATCCCCGGGATGTGATGGATAGATAGACGGCTACAGAAGACAGAAAGGATCGATCGCCAGCTAGTCTGGCCGGAAGTAACGGGCGTGATATTCTCGGAACTCAAGACAAAGCAGAGGAAGCGGACGATCGATCTGGATGAAATTTTCATTCAGCTCCTGAGAGGTCATTATGAACGCCAGCAAGTAAAACACCCGGTAGCCGGTGAAAATGGGGAAGAATATAGACAAATTTTCACCACATCTGATGGTGCCCCGATCCATCCAAGGAACTTGCTATAAGAGTTCTGTCGGCTGATCGAAGCTGCCGGCTTGCCTCGAATTCATTTTCATGCCTTCGGCACACTGTAGCAAGTTTGATGCTCAATAATGGGGTCCATGCGATTGTGGTCAGTAAGAGATTGTGGCATGCAAGGGTCTCGATCACCGAGGACGTGTATGGACATCTGCTCATAGGTAGACAAGCGGAAGCTGCGAAAGTAATTAGTGACCTTGTGACACCAGTTCAATTGTGCCCGAGGCACAAATTGACTCCAAAACGCAACAAAATTTGAACGGCAATCCCGAATAATCCTCAAGAACAACAAAGATGCCAGCTGATTAGCCGGCATTCGGGGGAAAATACATGAAATCTTGTGGACCTGGCGGGATTCGAATCCGCGACTTCTTCAGTTCGATAGATGAGCAGGTAGGGGAAAAGGGGAAAAAAGCCGGCTATTACGTCTAGGATGTACCAGAATTACCATACTGTTCTAGCAAATCTGTACCCGAATTGTTCCCCGATATGCATCGGTATAGAGCAAGGAAAGGCAGCTCCAAACCCTGCCCTAAGGGGGAGATCAAAGTCACCGATGATACTTCAGATTATCCATGGATGTTCGGGACATTTGTCCCTCCCCACGCGGGACACCTACCCATCGACTTTCGTCAAACGATGAAATACAATAATTTATATAATTTACGGCGGGCTATAAAACTAACGTTCCAACGTTCAAACGTTTAAACGTGCCAACGCATCTAGCGGAGAGGGTGGGATTCCTCTCAGCAGCTTATAAGTCCCCCAATGCAGCGTATGCTGTCCTTACTGCCGGACTTAACAAAACTATTGATAATACTGTAAAAGTGCAAGTGCTCTGCGACTGAGATAATCAGTTTGCACGGAGCGATCTCATTTCTCAATCGCTTATCTATCATTTTATATCCTCCTCAGAACTTGTCAAGGCCTTGTGGGACATCTTAAGCAGGATTTCGACACCAGTGCTTATCTGTCCGGAATCTACCTGTATGTCACTATTGATCATTATCATTGCTCTTTGCTCTATCCAATTGAAAAGTGGTTAAACTAAATCAGTCGGTTCTAACCTCCGGCTGGAGTATCCCGGCCAACGTGTGTGGCGTTTGGTCACGCCAAGCAGATCGTGAATGTGATGCCT
>JBGPBQ010000263.1:0-5478 GCA_041481345.1 Anaerolineae bacterium | reverse complement strand
CGTTATCAGTCATAAGATCGGCAGGGATGGCAGTTTTTTCGAAGAGAATATCCTTTCTAAAGCCTGATCTTGGTGAAAAGTTCACCCACAGGTACTACCGATCTGTAACAAAATTATTTTAGCACAGAATAAGGATGGAAAATCACTTATAATCTTGCCAGGCTATAACCATGTACCGATCATTTCCCGCCTTGAACCGTTTTTTACGCGTCCATTCATTTTATCCGCTCTTTCTATCCAGTATGATGGCGTGTGCTTTCTACGCTTTTAGAGTCCTATATAGCGGATCTTATAACTACGCTAACCTGCTTTGGAATTTATTTCTCGCCTGGCTCCCATATATCTTCGCTGTGATCGCCTCATCCGTTTATGGGGTTACCCCAAGACGTTGGTGGCTCATTTTTTTATTCGGATTTCTGTGGTTGGTCTTTTTCCCGAATGCACCCTATATCGTCACCGATTTTTACTACCTGGATCCTCGACCACCCGTCCCACTTTGGTTTGATATTAGTCTGATTGCTATTTTTGCATTCACCGGTTGTTTCCTGGCCATCGCCTCCTTGCGAAGCATCCATCTGATGATCGATAAATCATTCGGCAGGATTCTTGGTTGGCTCTTCGCCCTTTTTGCCCTGGGTCTTGCCAGCTTCGGGGTGTATCTGGGGCGTTTCGGGCGCTATAACACCTGGGATATCCTGCTCGAGCCTAAATCCCTGCTTAAAGAGATCGCCGGCAATCTGCTTAAGCCATTGGATAACCTCGGTTTCATTGGTTTCACGATCATGTTTACTTCTATATTATTGGTCTTTTATCTGATGTTCGTGACGGCCTCCAGCCCGAGTGATCCTCTCCAAGGATGATGGACCTCAATTCTGCCCCTAAACTGCAAATTCAGGTTAAAATAACCGCCTATGCCAGATCAACTCTTTCTCTCACGCATTAAAAACGGAGATGTCCTCGTGGCTGATGGAGCCACCGGCACGAATCAGATCGCCAGGGGTCTGCCCAGTGGTTTGACTGCAGAATCATGGGTCATGGACCACCCTGATCGGGTCACCCAGCTGTATGACGATTTTGTGCGCGCAGGCGCAGATATCATCCTGACCAGCACATTCAGCGCCAGCTCATTCCGTCTTAAAAATTCCCCGTTGGATGGTAAGTCAGATCTGGTCAATAAAAAGGCCGTAGAGCTTGCCAAATCTGCAGCTGGAGCTGCACAAGTTTACATCGCCGGCTCACTCGGACCTGTCGGTCAGCTGATCAAGCCATACGGACCGTTGAGCTTCGATGAGGTAAAAACTGCCTATGCCGACCAGGCTCGTTCGATTTCCGATTCCGGAGCCGACCTGTTGGTCATCGAGACCCAATTCGATATGAATGAGGTCACTGCTGCCATTGACGGTGCTCGCCAGGTAAGTAATCTACCTTTGGTCGTATCTCTCAGTTATGACCGCGGCCGGCGAACAATGATGGGCGTCAGTCCCACCAGTGCAGCCAAACAGCTTGAAGCGCTGCCCGTTGACATGATCGGCATTAATTGTGGTCGCAGTCTTGATGAAAATCTAAATAATTTGGTTGAGCTGCGTCAAGCAACCACGAAACCGATCTGGTTCAAACCCAATGCGGGTCTCCCGCATCTAGATTCACAGGGTAAGACAGTCTATGACTTAACCCCGGATGCCATGGGTGCACTCGTCCAATCCTGGCTCGATGCTGGTGCTCAAATCGTCGGTGGTTGCTGTGGCACCACTCCCGAACATTTGAGAGAAATAGCCTCGCATGTCAAAAAGTAATCAATTCCGACTCACACCGAGGTGCCCCGATGGAAAATAAAAGCCAACCTGTGTCTACTGGAAAAGTCGTCGCAATTTACATCGCCCCAGCCCCGGGAGAACCGACCGTATACATTGAACAAGCCCATGTCGTTCCTGGGATGGGTATCGAGGGTGATCGTTACTATAACCTGGCAGGAAAAAGTGAAAAGGACCACAATCCTGGGCGCGAGCTTACCCTGGTGGAAATGGAAGCGATCGAAGCGATCTGCCAACAGGAAGGGATTCCGCTTACCTCAGATCAAACCAGGCGCAATATTATCACCCACGGCATCCCGCTCAATGATCTTGTGGGTCGCGTCTTCACGATCGGCGCAATCCAATTACGTGGTATAAGACTATGCGAACCATGCAGTTATTTGGCTGGCCGCACCGATCCAAGAATTCTAACTTCGATGGCACATCGCGGTGGCTTACGTGCTGAGATTATTTCTGAAGGTTTTATTCACCTCGACGACATCATCACCGTTCCCGAGTAAGGAGAATGTATGACTGACCCCCGTTCTGCAGCAATCCAATACGCCCACGACAATGCCTCCCGCTTTTTAGACGAGCTGAAAGAATTTACCACTATCCCGTCGATTTCCACCGATGAACGCTCAAAAAATGATGTATTGCGCGCTGCAGAATGGGTTGCCTCGCATATGCGCTCCCTCGGCATTACTGGCGTCCAGATATTACCCTCCGGCGGTCACCCTGTGGTGTATGGTGAATACATGCTAGCCGGCAGTCAGGCGCCCATTGGTCTGATCTACGGTCATTATGATGTCCAGCCCGTCGACCCCCTGAATATCTGGGAAACCCCACCGTTCGCACCAAATGTGCGCGGAGAATATATTTATGCCCGCGGAATTACTGATATGAAGGGTCAGATGATGGTAGCCCTGGATGCATTCGAGGCGATCATCAAAACGGGTCGTCTTCCAATAAATCTCAAGTTCTTGTTTGAAGGTGAAGAAGAAATAGGTTCTCCGCACCTGGTCCCTTTTTTGAAAGCCCATAAGGACCTGCTCTGCTGCGATTTCGCTATCAATCCGGATACAGGTGCGCTCACACCCGATATCCCCTGCATCACATATGCGTTGCGTGGTCTGGCATATATGGAAATTCGAATCGATGGTCCTGACCACGACTTGCATTCCGGCGGTTTTGGAGGTGCCGTGCTCAACCCAGCCCAGGCCTTATGCGAATTGATCGCCGGGATGCACGATGCGCAGGGTCGGGTGACATTGTCCGGTTTTTATGATAAAGTCCTTGCAATTGAGCCGGAGGAACGCCTCCAGATGGCGAAATTGCCGATCGGAGATCAATTCTATCTGGAGGCGACCGGAGCCCCAGAATTATATGGTGAAGTGGGGTTTACGACCATTGAGCGGCTCGGTGCAAGACCCACTTTGGAAGTTAATGGCATGGTCTCTGGTTTCATCGGCGAGGGAGCGAAAACCGTCCTCCCCGCCTGGGCCATGGCGAAGATTTCCACTCGCCTGGTCCCCAATCAACAGCCTGAGGATGTCTACCAGCAGATGCGTTCCTACCTTGAAACTCACGCCCCGAGTGCGATTCGCTGGAGCCTCACCCCCATGCATGGTGGACCTGCTTCCATCTCCGATCGCAACTCAATCTACGTACAGGCTTTATCCAGCGCGCTGGAAGCTGTGTGGCACAAGCAGCCTGTCTTCAAGCGTGAAGGTGGCAGTGTGCCCGTTGTTTTGGATTTTCAAGAAATTCTCGGGGTTGAAACCGTGAATACCGGTTTCTCGATGGTCGATGATAATATGCACTCTCCGAATGAAAAAATGCATTTACCCACCTGGTACCGGGGTATTGATAGCTTTATCCATTTCTATTTCAATCTTGCACGCTCATAATAGAAAAATAATGATTTAATTTTATAGGTATTGTATGGCTGAGAAATCTCGTTTCCCGTTATATGGTGGTCAGGCAGTAATCGAAGGGGTCATGATGCGCGGCACTCATTCAGTCGCTATCGCCATGCGCAACCCGGCCAAAGAAATCGTCCTGCATAAAGAACCTTTGGGATCAATATATAAGACCCAGGTGATGAAAATCCCCTTTATTAGGGGTTTGGCAATGTTGGTGGATGCCCTGATCCTGGGCACCCATGCTCTCACCATCTCAGCCAATACCCAGACCGGAGAAGATGAAAAAATTGAAGGACCCCTGCTATACCTGACTTTGTTCGTCTCTTTGGCAATCGGAGTTGGGTTGTTCTTCCTCGCACCCGCTGCACTCGGACAGCTTTCAGAACATATCTTGGGGATCAACTCGTGGTGGGGGAATTTGTTGGAAGGTGTGGTCCGCCTGCTGCTGTTAGTGGGTTATATCTGGGCCGTCGGCCAAATGCCCGAAATTCGCCGTGTATTTTCCTACCATGGCGCTGAGCATAAGACCATCAACGCCTATGAAGCCGGTGCTGAGCTTACACCTGATAATGTGGCGAATTTTTCAGTAGAACACCCTCGCTGTGGCACTGCCTTCCTGCTCACGCTTGTCCTGCTGTCAATCCTTGTTTTCTCTCTCCTGGGTCCGCTTCCATTCGTCTGGCGGATGATTAGCCGGATCATCTTGCTGCCAGTCCTGGCTTGTATCGCCTATGAATACATCCGATGGACGGCTAATCACCTTGACTCGAAATTGGTTCGTTTATTGATCAAACCCAATCTGGCTTTACAGCACCTGACCACCCGCGAACCGACCATGGATATGCTTGAAGTATCCATCGCTGCTTTTAATGCCATGCGTTTGGAGGAAGATATCCCTCTCTAGCAATTTCGAACCTAGTTAAGAGTTAAATAAAACCAGCGACCGGTAAATCGGTCACTGGTTTTTCTATTCATTCACCCATGATCTGGACGATGATCTCCCGCTTCCTCGGTCGGGTGTCAAAATCGACGAACACGATCTGCTGCCATGTTCCCAGGGTCATTCGCCCGGCTACCAACGGCACAGTCAGAGAAGCTTTGAGCAGTGCCGCCCTGATATGACTGTGACCATTTCCATCATGCCAGGCTTCATTATGCAGGTAAGTATTATCGCCGGGAACTAATTCATTAAATATTCTTTTTAAATCTTGCAACACACCCGGCTCGAATTCGAGGGTGGTCACACCACTCGTGGAGGATGGGCAGAATATTGTGACCAGTCCATTCGAAAGAGTGCTCGAACCAATGCATTCATTCACCTTTTGAGTGATGTCGATGATCTCTGTATTCCCACCCGTTGTTAGAAATATATGATTTAGTTTTACTTGCATAGCATCTGAGGTACTTAGCCTTATTCAGCTGTATTTACCAGGTTTCGACCTGCTGCTTTCGCAGAGTACATCGCCTGGTCTGCTTTGCGGATGATCACCTCGCTGGAAGTGCCATGTAACGGATACACGGCGACTCCTGCCGAGAGCGTTCCGTTCAATACCTCACCCTCGTGGATCAAAACCTGGCTTTCAAATTTCATCCGCCAGTCGTTCGCTCTCTGTTTTGCTACCGATAACGACGCTTTCGGCATTACTACCACAAATTCCTCCCCACCATACCGGCAGGCGATATCCCCCGCCCGAACCTGTGAGCTCAATAGTTTCCCCAATTGCTTGAGCATCATGTCACCCACATCGTGACCATAAGTGTCG
>JBGPBQ010000262.1:0-5500 GCA_041481345.1 Anaerolineae bacterium | reverse complement strand
GGTTCCCAGATCTATCCCTACACCATGCGCTTGAAAAACCAGGAAGGCGGTACGATCAGGATCGCTCAACCGGGTATCCTGGTTGAGCCGTGGAACCAAATCGCTGGCAGCATTTGGGTTTACGACCACATGCCTGAAGCGGCGACGAGTGATGGCGGCACCATGGTGGATCCCTACACTGGTTTGAGCTGGCCCTTGCGGATTGAAAAAGCGGATGTGGTGGTGAAAGAAGGCTTGCCAGTCGCCAAGACCCTCGACTGGCTCACCCTGAGCACAGCGCCTAAGATCGAAGTGCCTAAAGATGCCTGGGTGGACTGGGACGCCAAAACCCAGACGTTCATCACAGCGGGCGAAATGTACACCCAGACCGTGGAAGCCAACACCAAGGTGACCATCTACTATCCCACAGATATGTTCAAGACCGTCAAGTGGCAGGATGGCAGCCCTATTTCGGCGGGCGATTTTATTATGTATATGATCATGGTCTTCGACCCGGGCAAGAAGGACAGCCCAATCTACGATGAATCCCAGTCACCTGGTCTGGAAGCCTTCCTGTCGCATTTCAAGGGAGTCAAAATTCTTTCTACTGACCCATTTGCCTTTGAGATTTACGATGACCAGTTCTATTTGGATGCTGAGACGATGGTAGCCATAAGGTCATGTTTCCCGTATTACTATACTGGTGGAGCTCCGTGGCAAACAGTCGCTCTCGGCTACCTGGCAGATTCTAGCACTGACAAGTCGACTGAGCTGGCTTTCTCAACAGATAAAGCCGGCGTGAAAGGTGTCGAATGGATGAGCTTCATTGCCGGACCCAGTTTGGACATTTTAAAAGGCTGGATGAATGATGGGGCGAGCAAAAACTTCATCCCCTACGCACCGACCATGAGCCAGTTCGTCAGCGCGGATGAGGCCAGTTTGCGCTGGAGCAACCTGCAGAAGTGGTATGCGCTGCACGGTCATTTCTGGATCGGCAATGGTCCTTTTTACCTGGATAAAGTCTACCCGGTAGAGAAGATAATCACCCTTCAGCGTTTTGCGGAGTATCCTGACCCCGCCACACGCTGGATGGGGTTTGGCTCACCCATGCTGGCAGAGGTTTCAGTGGAGGGTCCGCAACAGATTACGTCTGGTGACGAGCCCAGCTATGATATCTATGTCACTTTCGAGAACAAACCGTACCCGAGTGACCAAATTGACACGGTCAAGTATTTGGTATTCGATTCCAATAGAACTTCAATGATCAGTGGAATGGCTGTTTTATCAGAGGCGGGTCATTACATAATCACATTGCCTAATGAGGTGACCTCCAAGCTTCAGGAAGGAGCCAATACGCTCGAAGTTGTGGTCACTTCCAAAGCGGTGAGCATCCCAGTGATCAAGGACAAGGAGTTTATATCGAAAACCCCCTAAACATGATAGTAAGGGCGAAGCAATCGCCGGAATGTATCATGGGCTAGATAAATCCATAATAGCGATTGCTTCACCCCAACAAAATACCTGATCAAAACCCTTACAGGTCAGGCGTCGGCGTCGATTACTTCGATTTGGGGGAAGAATTGCTTGACGGTGCCCTCCACCCAGCCGTGCAGGGTGTTGGGGGAAAGCGGGCAGCCCAGGCAGGCACCGCCCAGGCGCACCTTGAGCACTTTCCCGTCGAAGGAGATAAACTCAACCGAGCCACCATGGAACTGCTCGATGTAGGCGCTCAGGCGCTGGATGAGCACCCGCACCTGTTCTTCAACCGGGGCATTGGCATTGATGGGTGTAGCCATGAGCTTATCCTCCGCTCTTTTCAACCGATGTGGTCAATCCCAGCTGCAGCAGTGATAGCACCAGGTCGTGGGTGGAATGCAGCCGCTCAGCAATGACGGTTGCCAGGCGATCAAGGAAGATGGTGCCCGTTTTAGGGTGCTGCAAGCACAGGCGCCGCAGGTCGTCACCACGCACGCGCAGCAATTGAGTGTAGCAGGTGCAGACCGCACTGGAAGTGTAACGCCGGCTGCCCAGTGCTGCGCTCCAGCCCACGATGCTGCCGGGCTGGACCCTGGCAACCACGATAGTGGGCCCATCATCCGGTTTAAAGTTTACCACTACTTCTCCTGTGACGACGGCGAACAGATTCTCAGCAGGGTCACCCTGTTCGAAGAGGACAGAATCATCGGTGAACTCACAGGGAATGAAAAGAGGCTGAAGCAGCTTCAGATGTTCCGGGGAGAGGTCCCGAAAGAGGAACAAGTTGGGGAAACAATCTGAGTCCATGAGAGGTGGTTCCACCCTAAAAATTTAATCCCTTAGGGGCAAAATACCAAGTGGTTAATATCCTCATATGAGAGACAAATATCACCATGTTGATGTTACAGGGATGTGAAGATATGCAGTAGAGTACATTAATAATCGATCGAAATGTCAATCGCCTTGAATGATTGCAGGGGGTTTCCAACCACTCTTTTTCATGAGAAATCTTAAATCTTCATAAACCTCTTGTGGATTAGAACATTAGTGCTATAATGGGAGCGATTATTAATATCATTCGAACTTTGTCGAAGAAGGGCTTACACCCTCTCCAAAAGCGATCTTCTTTTGGGGAGGGCTGCGAGTCCAGCGTTCCCTTCAGCTGGAGGGTGGGGTCGTACCTTACCGAAACAATCATCCATTTCCCTCCCTGGTTTCGTTCCGATTCGTTTATTTTAGCAGCGAATAAGACATGCTTTATTAATTTGAAAAACCACATCCAACTGAAAACATGGATTGAATGGATTTATTTTTTTATGCAACAATTCCTCCTCAGCGATATTCGGATGAATCTATAAAATGCAAAGCCAGCCTGCGCCAACCTTTACCCCCTCCCGCCTCCCCCAAACAGATTGCGTTTAGGGGAGGATTAATAAAAAAGGTCGGGAGCTGGCTCCCGACCTTTGGATTTATTTAGCTGATTCCTGGGATTCTTGCGGAACTTCAACCTCTACCGCTTGACTTGCGCTGGTGAAGACCAAGCCGTCCTTGGCCTCGTTCACATCCGCGATGATGTGCGCATCACGCTGGAACTCTCCGCTGAGTATGCTGAGTGACAGGGGCGACTCGAGATACTTCTGCAACGCACGCCGCAGTGGGCGGGCGCCGAAGGCAGAATCGTAGCCGGTTTCAGCCAGCCACTGCCTGGCGGCATCAGTCAGCTCGATGGTCAAGCCACTATCACCCATGCGCTCCTGGATTTCCTTCATCTGCAGGTCAACGATCTTGACCATATCCTCCAGCGACAGCGGTGAGAAAGTGATGATCTCATCGATGCGGTTGAGGAATTCAGGTCGGAAGGTGCCTTTCAGCGCCTTGGAGATCTTATCCGCAGCCTCGCGGTCCTCCGATGTGGAGGTGGGGGGTACAAACCCAAGGCTGCCAGACTTGCGCACATACTCGGTGCCGAGGTTGCTGGTCATGATGAGCACCGTGTTGCGGAAGTCTACCAGCCGGCCCTGACCATCGGTCAAGCGACCGTCGTCAAGGATCTGCAGTAAGGCGTTCCATACTTCAGGATGCGCTTTCTCGATCTCGTCAAAGAGGATCACGCGGTATGGGCGCCGGCGAATAGCTTCAGTGAGCTGACCACCTTCCTCATAACCAACATAACCAGGTGGGGCACCAAACAGGCGCGAGACGGTGTGCTGCTCACGGTATTCGCTCATATCGATGCGCACCAGGGCATCCACATCGTCAAACAGGAATTCCGCCAGGGCTTTGGCGAGCTCGGTTTTACCAACACCCGAGGGACCAATAAAGATGAATGAGCCGATTGGACGGCGTGGGTCCTTGAGACCCGAGCGTGAGCGCCGGATGGCGTCGGAAATGGCGTGGATGGCCTCGTCCTGACCGATAATGTGCTCGTGCAGACGGCTTTCCATATTGAGCAGCTTGTCCGACTCGGTCTCCATCATCTGGGAGACGGGGATGCCCGTCCACTGTGCAACCACAGCGGCGATATCATTGACATCCACCACTTCGTCGAGCTTATGCTCGCTCTCCCATTTGTCGCGCAGGGAATTAAATTCGGTTTCCAGTCGCAGGCGTTCGGCCTTCTTCTCAGCCGCACGTTCATAGTCACGTGACAGCCCCGATTGTTCCTCTTCACCTCGTAGCCGATCAACTTCGCTTTTCATCACTTTCAGCTCGGGCGGGAGTGAATACAGGGCTACACGCAGCTTGGCAGCGGCTTCATCCATCAGGTCGATAGCTTTATCTGGCAGGTGACGGTCGGTCACATAGCGGGAGGAGAGCCGGGCAGCGGCGACCAGGGCATCATCCGAGAAGCGCACCTTGTGGTGGGCCTCGTAGCGGTCGCGCAAACCACGCAGCATCTGGATTGTGTCATCCACGTTGGGTTCCTCGACATAGACGGGAGCGAAACGCCTTTCAAGCGCGGCATCCTTCTCGATGTGTTTGTGATATTCATCCAGGGTGGAAGCGCCCACACACTGCAGCTCACCGCGGGCGAGAGCAGGTTTGAGCATATTGGAGGCGTCCATGGCTCCCTGGGCAGCGCCAGCACCTACGACGGTGTGCAGCTCGTCAATAAACAGGATGACTTCACCCTGAGCGCGCTGGATTTCCTCGATAGCGGCTTTGAGGCGCTCTTCGAACTCTCCACGGAAGCGCGATCCGGCGATCATAGCACCCAGATCGAGCTGGATCACTTTCTTGCCTGACAGAATCTCCGGGACATCATTCGTGGCGATCTTTTGCGCCAACCCTTCAACGATGGCGGTCTTCCCAACCCCGGCCTCGCCAATCAGCACAGGGTTGTTCTTCGTGCGCCGGGAGAGGATCTGGATGACGCGCAGGATTTCAGTATCGCGTCCGATCACCGGGTCGAGCTTGCCTTCGCGCGCCATCTGGGTGAGGTCACGCGAGTATTTCTCTAAGGTGCGGTAGCGGGTTTCGGCCTGTGGGTCGGTGACGCGCTGCCCCCCACGGATCTGCTGCACGGCTTCATAGACGCGCTCGCGTGTGACGCCCGCGCCTTCCAACAGGCGAGCTGCCGGGGTGCTGCGCTCATTCAGGATGGCAAGGAAGATGTGCTCGGTGGAGATATATTCATCCTTGAGACGGTTAGCTTCCTCATTTGCCAGGTCAATGATCCGTTTGACACGCGGGGTGATAAAAATTTGACCGGCACCCCCGCCAAAAATATTCGCTTTAGGGCTGGTGCGCAGGATGTAATCCAGGCGCTCGGTGAGCGCGTTGGCATCAACCTTGAGGTATTCCAAAATCTGTGGGATCACACCCTGAGGCTGCTCAATGAGAGCCAGAAGGATGTGTTCAGTATCTATCTGATTGTGTCCATAGCGTTGAATGATCTCAGCCGCGCGTTGGGCTGCTTCCTGGGCACGTTCAGTAAAACGATCAAATCGCATCATAGCTAATAATCCTTCCTTCTCTGGAAGATTATAACATCGAGTATGTTAATGCAAGACATGTGCCCCGTAAGAGTTGTATATGAGTTCTG
>JBGPBQ010000261.1:0-5565 GCA_041481345.1 Anaerolineae bacterium | reverse complement strand
CTCTTTGGGGCACCAAGACTTACGCGGCCTTGGCATCCGTCATCGATACGGCTGAATTATCTGGCGTTCGGGCTTTTGAGACGATTTTGTCCCTTTTTGGTCCACCTGCACTCCCATTTCCCAGTATCGGTGAGTAATTACATAGAATTGGATAAATATTCATAATGCCTTCCGGCTATGTTCCACCAATCTTTGTGCATCCTTGCTCTCCCTGTATCTCTCAGCCTTCCATGGAATTGAATGCATTCGAATTCGTGTTTTTTTTATTAAATATTGGACATTTCTCCTCTTGCCTCGACTGAACAAGCGCATCCCAATCGATAGAGTATTTGTTTCGATTTATTTTTTTTGTGAAACAATTCAAGCTTTCCCTTCCCTCCTGAAAGATACCTTCAGATGAAAATCTTAGACGTCTTTTTCCAAGTCATTAATAGTATAATAAATTCAGTCACCCAGATCGATCTCGACTGGGATGCTTGTTGTAAAAAATCCAAATCTTTGGCCCCTACCAGAATAACGAAAGGAGGGTACCATGTCAGATATTCAAGCTCCAACCCCAAATCCTTCAGAGGAACGTAAGAAAGTCACCACTCGCCTCGTCCAGGCGATGAAGGCGCGCCATGAGCCCATCAGCATGCTCACGGCGTACGACTATCCCACTGCCCTGGTCATGGACCAGGTGGGCATGGATATCATCCTGGTGGGTGATAGCCTCGGCATGGTCATGCTGGGTTACGAAAGCACCCTGCCGGTCACCATGGACGAGATGATCCATCACTCTAAAGCCGTGGCGCGTGGGGTGAAATACGCCTTGTTGGTGGGTGACATGCCTTTTCTATCCTATCAAGTCTCCACCAGCGAGGCCGTGCGCAATGCCGGGCGTTTCCTCCAGGAAGCCGGCATGAATGCCGTCAAGCTTGAAGGCGGTGCTGAGCGCGCCAAGACCATCCGCGCCCTGGTCAGCACGGGCATCCCTGTGATGGGTCACCTGGGATTAACTCCCCAGAGCGTCAACCAGTTTGGCGGTTTCAGGCCGCAGGGTCGTGATGCGGAGGCGGCATTTAAGCTTTTAGAGAATGCCCAAGAGCTGCAGGAAGCCGGCTGTTTCAGCCTGGTGCTTGAATCCATACCCGGACGGTTGGCAGAGCTCGTCTCCCAACGCCTGGATATCCCCACCATTGGGATCGGTGCAGGCGTCGGCTGCGATGGGCAGGTGTTGGTGACGCATGACTTGCTGGGTATATTCGAGCGCTTCACGCCTAAGTTCGTCAAGCATTACGCTAACCTGTCTGGTGAGATGCGGCGGGCCTTCAGCGAATATAAAGCCGAGGTAAAAGCGAGGGAATTTCCAGGTCCCGAACATACGGTGGAGATCAGCGACGAGGAATGGAAGCACCTGGAGGATCGGCTCGGAAAGTCCAAAGTAAATATTATTCTCCACGACCACTCCGTGAGATAAGCCAATGAGCCTGCTGGTGGTGGGGACTGGCGCATTGGCATGTCTGTTTGCCGCCCGGTTGGCTGGTGCGGGTCTGCCGGTAACCATGTTGGGCAGCTGGCCAGAAGGTCTGGCTGCTTTACGCCAGTATGGAGTACGGCTGCTCGATCTGAACGGCAGTACGCACGCATACGACGTTGATGTCATGGATGCTGGCAGCTGCCAAGGAACCTACTCGAAGGCCCTGGTGTTGGTCAAGTCCTGGCAGACGGAGCGTGTCGCCAGGCAGCTGGAGGGTTGCCTCGACGCTTCTGGGATTGCCCTCACCTTGCAGAATGGGTTTGGAAATGTTGAAACCCTGCAAGCCATGCTCGGGTCTGCCAGGGTAGCGTTAGGCGTCACTACCACCGGCGCCAGGGTGCTTGAGCCGGGTTATGTCCAGCACACCGGTGAAGGCAAAGTGAGCCTCGGATTGCATAAAAATATTGCCGGCTTTGGAGAGCTGTTGCAGAATGCTGGATTTCAAGTTGAGATGATCACCGACCCACAATCTCTGCTGTGGGGCAAGCTGGTGATCAATGCCGCCATCAACCCCCTCACTGCCTTACTGCGGGTTCCAAATGGTGAGCTGCTGGCGCGGTCTTCCGCCCGGGAGCTCATGCAGGAGGCCGCCTCTGAAGCCGCCCTGGTGGCTGCTGCCAAAGGGATCAGGCTGCCTTATGACGATCCGGAGGATGCAGTTGAAGCGGTGGCGAAGAACACAGCCTCGAATATGTCATCCATGCTGCAGGATGTGCTGCGCGGCACTCCCACGGAAATCGAAGCCATCAACGGTGCCGTCATCCGCGAAGGTGAAAAAGTAGGCTTGCTTGCTCCGGTGAACCGTATATTGTGGCGACTGGTGAGGGGTCTGGACAGTCATTAAGGGAGGCGCATTTATGGAAGTTGTCGAAACTTTGGAAGAGCTGCACATTGCTCGCGGCGGGTTGGTGGACCCGGTCGGATTGGTGCCCACCATGGGTTTTTTACACGAGGGGCATCTATCGCTGGTTCGGCAGGCACGCCTGGAATGTAACAATGTGGTCGTCAGTATCTACGTCAATCCCGCCCAGTTTGGGCCGAACGAAGATCTGAGTGCCTACCCGCGTGATTTACAGCGTGACTTGCACCTGCTGCGCGCCGAAGGCGTCGATCTGGTCTGGACCCCCAGCGACGCAATCATGTATCCGTCCGGGTATCAGACTTGGGTGACCGTTGAGGCGGTTACCAATCTCCTGGAGGGGTCGATTCGGGAAGGGCATTTTAGAGGCGTGGCAACCGTAGTAACCAAGCTGTTTAATGCTATCCAACCTCAGAAAGCATATTTTGGCCAAAAAGATGCCCAGCAAGCCGTAGTCATCCGCAGAATGGCACGTGACCTGGATTTCCCGATCGAAGTCGTGGTTTGCCCAATTACGCGTGAGCCTGATGGGTTGGCAATGTCCAGCCGTAATGTGTACCTGGATCCACAGGAGCGGCGAGCCGCGGTGGTGCTCTCCAAAGGGTTGTTTAATGCTAAAAAAAGCTTCGAGGCTGGTGAGCGCGACGCATCTCACCTGCGTGGGGTGGTTCTGGAGACACTAGCAGCTGAACCATTGGCAAAGGTTCAATATGTATCCTGCGCTCATCCGGAGACGCTGCAAGAATTGGAAGGTCGTGTAGATCATGCGCTGATCTCTCTGGCAGTATTTATTGGGAAAACGCGTTTGATTGATAATGTGGTCGTCTGATCACCTTAACTCGGTGAAATTAAAGAAAGTTTGTGAGGAAAAGAGGCTGCCATGCTGTTAACGATCGACATTGGGAACACCAACATTACCCTGGGGTTATATGATGGAAAAGAGCTTGGTCCGCGCTGGCGGCTGGCGACTGCCTTTGATCACATGCCGGACGAATACGGGCTTCAGCTGCTGGGTTTAATTGAGCATGTCGGGTATAACGCTGATTCGGTCCACGGAATATGCCTGGCATCGGTCGTGCCACCCATCACCAGTAAGATCATCGAAGCTTGCCGGCGCTACCTCAACAAGGAACCCTTGGTGGTCGATGCAGGCGTCAAAACCGGGGTACGCGTGCGCTATGAAGACCCGCGTGCCGTGGGCGCCGACCGGATTGTGGATGCGGTTGCGGTGGTGCACCTATATGGTGTTCCAGCATGTGTGGTGGACTTCGGAACCGCCACCACTTTCGATGCCATCTCCAAAAATGGAGATTACCTCGGAGGCGCCATCGCACCCGGGATCAGCATTGCCGCGGATGCGCTCTATCAGCGCACTGCCAAACTGCCGCGCGTTGATCTTCAAAAACCGCCCTCGGTCATCGGTCGCAATACCGTTCATTCGATACAATCGGGATTGCTCTACGGCTATGTCGGGCTCGTGGAAGGGATGGTAGCCCGCTTCCGCCAGGAATTGGGTGCCGAAATGAAAGTCATCGCCACGGGAGGCCTGGCGGATATTATTGCGCCTGAAACTGAGGCGATCCAGATCGTCGCTCCCTGGCTCACCCTGGATGGGCTCCAGATAATATGGGAAATGAATAAGCCGGTTGTATAAGCCAATACCGGGCAGGGATTCAGATTATTTTCAAGAACTCCAGACGCAAACCGGTTGGAGTCGGACGTTGTACGGTTTCGCGGTCTGGTGTTCACCCCAGCCTGGATGGCTCACCCTGGATGTCGGCTGTGGTCCTGGGCTGTTGCTGGCGATTTTTTCGAGATTGGGTTGTAAAGCTGTGGGAGTTGACCTTGATATCGAGATGTTCAAGCCATCACCGTTACATTCCGTGGTGGCTGTTGCTGATGTGAAAGCCTTACCCTTTGGACCCAAAACATTTGATTTAATTACCGCCTCCAACCTGATATTCTTATTACCGGAGCCGGTACAAACGCTTGTCATGCTAATGCATCTGCTTCGCTCTGGCGGGAAATTAGCCATGCTCAACCCATCCGAGCTTCAAAATCATCAGGCGGCTGTGGATTTCGCCGATGAAAAAAAGATGGAAGGGATAACACGCGACACATTAATAAATTGGGCAGGGAGAGCTGCGGAACATTACCGCTGGACGGACGAAGAAACTCGTTTGCTTTACGTCGCAGCTGGGTTTGAATACCAGGGGAGTGTACTGAAGGTGGGTCCGGGTTTCGGTCGATTTTCCTCCGGGATAGCTTGATCAGATGTTAAATACCCGGTGTATAATTCAAGGCGAAATATCGATGATTACTGAAATATTAAGGGCCGGTTATCCCAGTGCGCTTAATCATGCCGCAGACGTGCTGCAGCATGGTGGTCTGGTCGCCTTTCCCACAGATACGGTTTATGGTTTGGCAGCTCTGCCATTCAAGAGTGAGTTCGTTGAAGGCTTATTCTCAGCCAAAGGGCGTAATAATACCAGGGCGATTGCGATCTTGATTGGAGATTTTACCGATTTAGACCGGGTTGTGGATCACTTCGATGATAAATCTTCTCGCCTGGCGCACCGTTTTTGGCCTGGTCCGCTGACCTTGGTTGTTCCCAAGCACAGCCGGTTACCCGAGGTGCTTTCACCCGATGCGACGATCGGTGTGCGCATGCCCGATCACCCGGTTGCCCTGGCATTGCTACGCAAGATTGGTCCCTTGGCTGTTACGTCTGCCAATATATCCGGTCAGGAGAATGCCAATACCGCCGAGGAAGTAAACCGCCAGCTGAATGGGCGGGTGCACCTGATCTTGGACGGTGGGCGCACCTCAGGGGGCATCCCTTCAACAGTGGTGAATTGTTCTTCGTCTTCCCTGACCATCCTGCGCGAGGGTCCGATTAGTCTCGAAGCGATCGAATCTGCACTCGCTTAATCTCGAAACTATTCTCACGAACTTATTAATCTTTTTTCATGCCATTTTTAGGTGGATGGATATAATGATAGTTGCATTCTCCTCACTCAAACTCGCCCGATGAGATTGGAGCCATCTCAGAGGGCGATTTGAGTTTAAAACGGATAGTTGCACCATCCAGACTTATCGAAAATAAAATGAGCTATACTGGTGCCGGAACCTCAGATAGAGGCCAATTAGGTAAAACGTCCATATCCAGGGGGTCGCGTTGATTGCG
>JBGPBQ010000260.1:0-5580 GCA_041481345.1 Anaerolineae bacterium | reverse complement strand
CTCGAGATGGGCACTGTCGATTCGCCGTTGATGCGCGAGATGACGTCGCCGGGCTGGATGCCCAGACGGTAGGCCGGGCCGCCTTCGGTCGGGGCGATGACGACGATGCTGTCGCCCTGCTTCTGGATCTGCATGCCCACACCGAAATACTTGCCCGTGTAGTCCTCCCGCATGCGGGAAAAGCTCGAGGGATCGAGGAAATAAGAGTGGTCATCTTCGAGGCGCGAAATCAGCTCGCTGATCCGGTCATAAAACTGTTGATTAGTCAGACCAGCAGAAATGATTTGGCGGTATTGATCATGGATGGTGTTCCAGTCCAAACCATTAAAGTCAGGATAGACGTAGGTATCATTAACAATGGACCACAAATCCTCAAATATGCGCAGCTGCGTATTCATGGGGATGGTAGTTGGTGTTAGTGAGGAGGTTATAACCGGCGAGGGAGAGGGGCTTGGAGAACCTGTGGGGGGAGTGGGGGTGGTGGAAGGAACAGGAGTAGCACTAGAGGATTTAATTAAGGAGGATTTCTTAAGTAGATGTATTGGCTGGGAAGTTAGGGTGGGTAAAGGAGAAAGCGAAGGGACAAGCGTGCGACAGGCGAGCAGGAGGATTATGACCGGCAGCAGGACGAGAGAACGAATTTTGAATTTCATGGCTAATATCAAATTCGGTTTGGGCTGGTTAATCTTATATCCCGTCTAAACTATTAAATTTCATACTACCAGAAACAATACTTCAGGCTCCACCATCATTATAATGACTCGGATCTGTAGGGGTTTTGCCGGACGGATCCCAGACGTAAACCCAGTCTCCGACATTGGCCCAGTCATACAACCAATGCGAATCAGCAGGGGAGAGATTGACACACCCATGTGATTGGGGATAACCAAAGGCAGTACGCCAATAGGCTCCGTGAAGGGCGCGGGCATGATCGTAATACATCGTCCAGGGAACATCTTCAAGATAATAGAAATCAGAGCGATCCGCTTCAAACGAGCCCGCCATCGTGGTCGAATCCAATTTCCTCTGGATCTGAAATAAGCCCGGTTTGGTAAAGAATGGATCCAAACCTGTAGCAATGAGGGTGGCGAAGATTAATTTATTTTGGTCATACACCGAGAGGGTTTGCTCGAAGAGGTTCACCTCAATCCAACGTCCATTTTCAACACCAGGTGGTGGAGTGGAGGTTGGTGTCACTTTTCCGATATAGCGTCCTTCAACCCATTCATCTGGGGCAACTAAGTCCCATTCTTCATTATTTACCAAAGTGGTTGAATAGACCTGAACAACCTGGTACTGGTTTAAGGAGTTCGCGCTGTAATCATCCTGAGAGTATCCAGGTGTGAATTTGGTGGGAATATTAGGAGCAAATGGAAGCACCCATCCGAAGGATTGGCTGGGAGTCCGGGAGAACTCAATCCCACCCGGAAAGCTGTGAGGGACTGATACCCGGCTTCCGACACTTACCCAGGTTGTATCAGGTAATTCGAAAAAACGTCCATGATCCGTTTCCTTATAATCTACATAAGACACATAGCGCAACTTACCAGGATCGATTTTTCGGATCTCATTTTTACCGGCCATGGCATCGTCGAGAGAAGCATAAACCGGGGTAGGACCATCTCCAAGAAGGGCATATTGAAATGGCAATTCGCCTAATTGACTATCGATAGGATGAGATGGCAGGCTCAATAATGGAAGACTGAACCCTTCTGTAGCTATTTTAGTCATGTAAGCGGAAGGGCCAAGAGGCAAGCAGTCCTGTGGATCGGTCATATAAATCCCGGGCACGCACACCAAGTCACTGGAAGCCTGAGAAGCTGCTGCCTGCGCGCTGATCGTGGATGGTTTAAAGCCTATTGAAAAACTCTGCACCAAAATAAGGATTGAAATAAATAATCGCATCATATTAATATTGTAAAAGATTATACCAGTGTAGAGGAGCCAGACGTAATATTTTATGTTTAATATCTGATTAGCCTTTGCTACCGAAGATATTGGACTTATACTAGACATATGAAGCCACAATCAGACATTATCACGGTTGGATGCGAGGTGGAGGTCGAATTTGCTGACCGGGCAGGTAACAAGGAGCGGTTAAGAGTCATAATTGTTGAGGATAAGGCAGCTGATTTTACCCAAGGATACCTGAGCGAAAACACGCCGCTAGCCAAAGCGTTATTGGGTGAGAAAGCAGGTGTTACCATCCCATACTTGAAGGATGACATCCTGAGCATTCAAATCCTCACGGTGACCAGACCCACAAACAAACCTCCTGAAGATGCAGCTGAAAAACGAGAAGCGATGATGAAAAAAACCATGCGCGAAGTGCAGGATACGAATGCGATCGTTTTTGCTTCGTCATTTAGCGGTAAATGGGGAGATTATGACCCGGATAGCATTCCCAAAGAAAATAAGTCAGAATGAGTGAGTGATAGGATTACCACCAGACGATCGGAGAAATCTTAACGAGCGTGATCTGTAGTAAAAAATGTTGGTATTAAAGTTGCACTACCGGTTAATGATGAATGATGTGAGGAATGCAAATTAAAGGATCAGGAAATCCCCATTTGAAGCCCAGGAAGCCTTTCTAACCTGCCTGATTGTACAGGAGCTCGCCTTGATCAAGACACGCAGCCAACTCATCGTAGAACTATTACGGGACCTGCAAGCCTCATCCCCGGACATTGAAGCATCAGCAGTGGTCAGTGCGGATGGACTAGCGATTGCATCAGCGCTGCCCAAAAACGTTGAAGAAGACCGGGTGTCGGCAATGTCAGCCGCGATGCTATCGCTGGGCGAGCGGATTGCGACAGAGCTGAGTAGAGGGGCGTTGGAGCAAGTGTATATCAAGGGTGCTGACGGATATGTGATCATCATGTCGGTGGGTTATGAGGCGGTTTTAACTGCACTGGCGGGCGAGAACGCCAGACTGGGCTTGATCCTGTTAGATATGCATCGAACAGTCCTGGCTCTGTATAACCTTATATAAAACATCGAAATGGATAATACGAACAAGAGTGGTCTTTATTACCCAAATAAACTTGCCCTGGCGACATTCGACGCGCTCATTGATGTGATGGGGAAAAATGGTCTGAATGCGATCTTGAACTACGCACACCTGCGGGAATATATCAGCCGGTACCCGCCAGATAATCTGGAGAGGGAAATTGACTTTTCTGATTTTTCAGCTATTACTGGTGCCATCGTGGAAATGTACGGTGAAAAAGGCGGCCAAACGTTCATAAAACGAGCAGGCAGGTCAACGTTCAGAAGTTGTTTATGCAAACAAGGAGCATTGGCAGGCATTAGCAGCGAAGCTTTCCGTAACCTGCCTTTACAAACGAAACTGCGAATAGGACTCCAGGCGATGGCACGGATATTTTCTCAGATCAGCGACCAAACCACAACCGTCGAAGAGGAGGGGGATTGTTTTAAGTATATTGTGCAGCAATGTCCTGAATGCTGGGGACGACGAGGAAAGGACAAGGCAACCTGTTCGTTTGGAGTAGGGTTGTTGGAAGAAGGACTTTACTATATATCCGGAGTGAGCGAGATCCAGGTGATCGAAACGAAGTGTATGGCTATGGGGGATGAAGCATGTGTGTATTCCATCAATAAATTCCCGGTTATCTCCTAGCATTCTCGCCCGCAATATATATCATGGCAGGTTTCCGGCTGGGCTGATATTGATTTAGCGACAATTTGATCTAGCAACCATCGAGAAAGTTGATAGTATAATAAGCTCCAACATTCTTTCCCCTTTGCGGAGCGCCAGATTGGGGTGGCCTCCGCTTTTTTACTGTATATGACTACTGAGATTCTTCACGAACCGACGTCCACATTAAAGTGGAACTTACGCCAGCTATATTGGGACGTATTGTGGTTTGGAATACTGGCGGGAAGCACCCTGGCGTTCCAATCAGTGTATGCTGTGCGCCTGGGGGCAACCGGATTGCAAATAGGGCTGATCAGTGCCGGACCAGCCGTGATCGGCTTGATGTTCACCCTCCCATCGGGAAGATGGATGGAAGGTAAATCCCTAATCAAAGTGTCTTTCAAATCGTCAATCTGGCAAAGGCTGGGATACCTGATTCTGGTAGCGCTTCCGTGGATATTCCCATCGCCTGAGGGGCAGGTGTGGGGCTTGATCTGGACAACCCTGGTCATGTCGGTGGCAGGGACGGTGCTGGCAATCTCGTTCAACGCTATGTTCGCTGGTGTGCTGCCGCCAGAATGGCGGGCACATGCGGTTGGACGGAGAAACATCATCCTGGCGGTCAGCATCACATTAACCACCATTCTCAGTGGGCAGATACTGGACCGGGTGATATTCCCGCATAATTACCAAATTGTGTTCCTGGTGGGGGCTTTGGGGGCGTTGTTGAGCAGCTATCACATTGGTAGAATCCGCAAGCCGGAACAGGTGGTGGAAATTGCCGACCCACCAGAGGTGAAGGCAGAAGCTGGGACGCTTGAGGCAAAACGTAAGTCACTGGTGAGGCTAGATCTACTTATCGGACCTTTCGGGATCTTCATGCTGTCGTACCTGGTGTTTTACGCGTTCCAGTATTTCCCCATTCCACTGTTCCCAATCGCATACGTCGACAAGCTGCACATGACGGATGGAATGATCGGTGTGGGGACGGCGATCTTTTATGGGGCGATGATGGTCGCCTCATTCAGATTAGGCTATGTAAGCACACGCTACGGGCATCGCATCGTTTTATTGGTCAGCGCAGCCTTATTCCCGCTATTTCCCTTCCTGATAGCCATAGCTACCGGACCGCTGTTGTATTACCTGGCATGTTTAATTGGAGGAGCAGTTAATGCAATGCTTAGCGGGGCGGTCCTTAACCGCTTGATGGAGCGAACACCGCCGGGAGACCGCCCAGCACACATGACGCTGCACAACCTGGCGCTTAACCTGGGCGTCCTGGCGGGGTCATTGTTGGGACCATTATCCGCCGGATTGGTTGGTCTGCAGCCGTCGCTGTTTATCGCAGCAGGGCTGAGGTTACTGGCGGCGGGATTATTATGGCTGTGGGGGTGAACGATGTCATTATTCAGAGGAGCTTTGAACGCTATGTAGGTCAGTAAGCTGACGCCATTCAGGGAGGCTGAGGGTTTCCGCACGGCGCATGGGATCGATACCAGCATTTTTCAGCAGGTATTCGACGGATGAAGGTGGCAAATGCAGACCTCCAGCAAGGGCGTTACGCAAGGTTTTCCGTTTTTGGCTGAAGCCAGCCCTAATCAGCTGGAAGAACATGTCGAGATGATCAGATGGGATGAGTGGGGAGGGAAAGAGGTCAATACGAAGCACAGCGGAATTCACATTGGGAGGAGGATAGAAAGCACCGGCGGGGATATGAGCGACAATGGCGGGCTGCCCATAAACCTGCACGCTGAGTGCTAACAGGCTCATATCACCCGGCGCAGCACAGATGCGCTCAGCTACCTGTTCCTGGATGGTAAGCACCAGGCGCGTGGGCGGTACGTTGGCCTCCAGTAGATGGCGGATGAGGGCAGAGGTGATGTAATAGGGGATGTTGGCAACCACCAGGTAGTTAACTTGGG
>JBGPBQ010000259.1:0-5592 GCA_041481345.1 Anaerolineae bacterium | reverse complement strand
ATTGGTTCAGGCGCAAGGAGGGGATGTTCGATATGTGGATGAGCCAGGTTTATTCCCAAAATCCACACTAATTGTTGAGGTCAAGTCACCTATAAGCGGGTACCTGGCGGAAGTAAATGCGCGAGTCGCGGGAGAGACAGCCTGCATGCTAGGGGGCGGGCGGGAGCATAAGGGTGACCCAATCGATCATACTGTGGGGGTAGTGGTGCTGCATAAAGTGGGGGATATGGTAAAAACGGGTGATTTATTATTCACCATCCATGCCAATGATAACGCTAAGCTGGAAACGGCAAAACAGAGGATGTTCAAAGCGCATAGGTGGAGCGATGAACCGGTGGATCCTTTGCCGCTATATTATGGGAAGATCAGCTAGCATCACCTATTTATCGCTTTCCCCAGGTCAATATATGCTGTGTATGAGCTTATCCGGCTGGTGGGAGTATGTATCCGACGGTAAAATTCCCATTGTCAAGTTGTTCAGAGTTTGGTTCAGCCAACGGTTCACTGGGGTAGGGACGCCCGCACGCTCACCAAACCGTACCACCGCACCATTAAGATAATCCACCTCACTTTTCCCACGCCCAAAGTGTAAGTCAATATGGAAGGAGGGCATCTTCAAGCCGCGACCCTTACCGGCAAAGCGTGAGACAAATGGTTGGGAAAAAGAGGGAGGAAGGTGGCTGACTGCCCAGGAAAATATCCGGACTGGAGTACCAGGCAGGTTAATAATAGGGATGCGCAGTGCGTTCATAACAGTGATAGCTTCGCGGAGTTGGTCGATCTCCATGCGATACAGACCAGGATGGCTCAAAATCTCAGATGGGGTCATATCCAGGATGGCGGAGGAGGCATTCGCCATTAGATTCGTCAGCATCTTTGACCATTTCATGCCGGAAGATGATGTGATCAAATGAGCGTTCAGATGCGCCTCCGAGAGCGCCTGCACAATTTGATAGGAAAGTGGATGACCCCTGGCAACGCCCATACCACGCAAACGTTCGAGGAGGATATCTCCGGGGCCGCGCCGACCAACTGCGCTAGTTACCGTCCCGGCGATGACCTTCGTTTCACCGAGTGCAGATTGCAGGATAGACTCATTCTCAACCCCATTCTGAAGGCATAAGGTGGGTGGGAAAGAGGAAATGTATGGGCGGATAGTGTCAAGGGCGGATTGGGTATCATATGATTTCAAAGCGAAGATAGATATATCATAAGGAGAAAAGGACAAGGTATCTGGAAGTGAGGAAAATACGTCCGGGTGAAGGATACGATAATCCTGCCCACGGATGGATAGCTTGAGCCCCTGCTCATGGAGGATTGAAGCAGCTTCAGGCTGTTCGAGGAAAACCACCTTTTGACCGTGGAGGAGCAGGCTGCCGCCGATATAAGTGCCGATAGCGCCAGCACCGAAGATTAGCCAGTTTAGTTTTGCTGTCAAGACTTACGACCTTTGGATTGTGTGTGGGCAAACTGGCTGTGCAGGCTGAGAACAGCAGCCTTGGATGAAGCAGAATTGCAGGGAAATTGCGCATAGCCAATGTTTTTGAAGTGATAATTGGAAATGATCCCGGTGGATTGAGAGGCGCGATGCAGTGGACTTCTAACAATCAAATCAAATTCCGGGCTGGTTAATTTCCAGATGGAGGCGAACACGTGTGTCTGTTTCGAACCAGAGGAGGAGAAGCGATAAACGGATTCGCCATGCCGTAGAAGGCTGAAACGGTAATTCGTCATGCCTCATCTGATTTCGTGTGTAGGTGGTCATTTACTCCGAGGATATACCAGCGGTGGGCGGCGGGATTGTAGCTCACGGTAGCGAATGCTGTATTATTGAATCTAAACCGGGGTCCATGAAAGTTCGGCTGAGGGGTGATTCCCAGGAGGGCATAAAAGAACATATTGAGCAGTCCACCATGAGAAACCACAAGGTATTTGCCCGGAGGACGGGAGAACAAGCTTTGTAATGCAGCTCCTGCCCGCAAGTAGAGCTGCCATTGACTCTCACCAGTCTGACCGACGGGCTGGTAAGGGTGTATAAAGGCAGGTTGGGGCAGGGTTTGACGGACTTCCTCGGGACTTAATCCGGCCATCAGGCCGTTATCACGCTCCATCCAAACGGGGTCGAATTCCATCGAAATATCCAGACCTTGAGCGAGAATCTCTGCGGTTTCACGGGCACGAGCTAATGGACTAGAGGTGACCAGATCAAATTCCTTAGATTCATTTGTCCAACGTTCAAGTAGGGCTCTCACCTGCTCCCTGCCACGATTGGTGAGTGGAAAATCAGCCTGACCTTGATGGAGACCTTCGAAGTTTCCTTGCGATTCACCATGCCTGAGCAGGGTAATGTGGTAAATAATGGGAAGGTGGGTCTGACTGGACATATGATGACGTCCGCCTAGGCTTCCCAATTCCTCACACCTTGGAGGAAGAGCTTTCCGGATTGTACCTTCCTGCCGGCAACCTGAAGCTCATCCAAAACGAGGAGACCCATGGATGTAGCAATGGCAGGTAAACCTTGATGGACGAGGTGTTTTCCGGGCGTGTTGGATAGATCATCAAGAACATGGGTGCGGTGAACCTTAACCATCTGACCAAGCCAGTAGGTGTATGCTCCGGGCCAAGGATTAAAAGCCCTGACTTGGCGTTCCAGGCTAACAGCTTGAGCAGAAAAATCCAATAACCCGTCTTCTTTTTTGATCATAGGGGCATACGTGGCGAGGGAATCATCCTGGGGATGAGGGATAAGATGACCGGATAAAAAAGGTGCAAGAGTCTCGATCAGTAGATTAGCACCAAGCTCGGCCAATTTGACAGCCAGCGTGCCAGTTGCATCCCCTGGTGAGATTGGGATCGATTTTTGGCTCAGTAGCGGGCCGGTATCAATGCCGGGATCCATGCGCATGATGGTTACCCCGCTGGTCTCATCGCCATTCAGAATGGCAGCTTGAATGGGGGCAGCGCCACGCCAGCGAGGTAGGAGAGAGGCATGAACGTTAATGCAGCCAAATTCCGGCAGGTCGAGCACGGCTGGCTTCAGGATCTGCCCAAAAGCAGCCACGACGATCAGCTGCGGCACCCATAGCTCCAACTGGTGAAGTGCATCAGCCTCACTCAAGCGGCGAGGCTGTATTATCGGCAGCTTAAGTTCATCCGCCAGGATCTTTACCGGGGGAGGAGTGAGCACACGTCCACGCCCAGCAGGCCGGTCGGGCTGGGTGACAACCCCAACAACCGGATAGTAGGCAGCCAGCTTTTGCAATACCGGTAGGGCAAATTCAGGTGAGCCCATGAAGACAGTGCGCGGCATCATGGGAGGGATTGTAGCATACATCTATATCTTTATAATGGGAAGAAAATTGCTTATTTGTTATCCTTCCTTTTCATCCAGGTTTCGTCATCGACTAATGTGACTACTTTAAAACCTTCGGCGTACTGCATTTCCTTGCCTTTGGCAGTATCGGAAGCCCATTCCTTGATCATGGATTCCGGGTCCCAGTCTTTGAGCTGGCTTTTATGGGCGCGCAGTGCAGCTATCTTGATCTCGATGGTCTCGTCGATATTTACATAGACATCGGCTTTCTCCCAAACACCTGCATAGACTTTACGCACTTTATGGGCGGAAAGACCCTCTTGAGCCAGCTCCTCGAACAGATTTGGCTGCCCGGCAGCGGGGAAAGTGGCATCCAAAGCAGCCATGGCAGCCGCGCGATGGTCAGGGTGGTTGATGTAATCACTGCCTGACCAGACGATGGTTGGGTCACCGGTCATGATCACCTCGGGTCTGTATTTCCGGATCTCGCGGACCAGTTTTTTGCGCAGCTCAAGGGTAGGTTGTAAAAGTCCATCGGGCTCACGCAAGAATACAACCTGATTAACGTCGGCAATACAGGCAGCCTCAAGCGATTCGGCTTCACGGATCTCGGTGGCCTTCTCATGCGTCATGCCGGGTTCATCAATACCGACGTCACCGCTGGTGCACAGGACATAGGTAACCTGCGTACCTGCCTTCGCCCAGCGGGCGAGGGTACCGGCACAGGTAAACTCAATATCATCAGGGTGAGCATGGATTGCCATGGCAGATTCAGGAATATAGATGCTATTCGTCATAAACTCCCACCGTTCTTTACCAAAATTGAGTATGGTTATTATCAATATTGAAAACAAAACCGCGCGCCATGCGCACGGCATTCAGGTGGGGCGGGTGGGACTTGAACCCACAAGATGTCTCCATCGGAGGATTTTAAGTCCTCTGCGTCTGCCAATTCCGCCACCGCCCCACGGGATAATTCTACCTGATTTGGGGGTTAGGTCAAGGAATAATTAGTTTTACCCGACAAATGCATCGTCTGGCTTAATAATTCATATCAGATTTCAGTCAAGGAGAAGCTGAGAATTATTTTCTGCGACGGGTGCTGAATAATAGTGTTTGACAAGGGCATAGGCGAGTAACATAGCAGGGGCTTGCCAGACAAACCAGGAATCATCGCGAGTAAGATGGGCGATAAAAATAAATATCATAAATGCGAGCCAGGTTGACAGTAGGATGATTTTAGCCGGAATGGATTTTGAATTGGTGCGGATCAGAACAGCTGCTTCAATTACGGCTGGGATGAGGATGATCTGGTCATGACTCCAGGCAAAGACAGTGGTAATTAATGACATAAAAGTGAGCCAGGAGATTTGCTGAAGCCAATCCCAGTGTCTCCTATGCAGCATCCAGTGGATCATCAACCATACCAAACCAAGCCCGATAGGAATATATTGCCAGAAAACAAAGTGCCGGTCCCAAATATTGCGCAACCAGAATCCAATAGTTGGTACTTTCCAGTTGGTCACAGCGGCTGCCTTGACAAATTGTAGGTAATCCAGGAGGATACCTGGTCGAAAAATCATACTGATCAGGGTACCAGATCCAATTGCCAAACACAGACCTACCAATACTCTATAACGATGCTCAGAAAGGCTCCAAAGTAAAAGTGCTGGCCAGAATAAATAAATCAAAGCTGGTTTGATTGCACAGAGACCTAAGAAAAAGCCCGAAATCAAGTCTGTTCTTGGGGAATCGCGGCCGATGAGAACAAGGAAACCGCATATGCCAAGCAAAACAACCGGGTTGAACTGACCAAAAACCAGCGCATACAAAGCGGGGGTAAATGTTAACGCCACAAACCATGCAAACCATCGGGATTGCGAACCACCCTGGTACAGCTGCCAGAGGGTGGTCGCACAAAAACAAATTACACCTATACTCATGATCAGCCAAACAATCTGGCTCGTTTGATACCTGATGGCACCAAACAAGATAGACAACGACAGTGCCCAAGGGGGATACCAATACTGCATCATGCTGGCATTCACAACAGTTGGACCAGTCGTTTGCTCCTTATTCAATATCTGATCAGGATTGTATGGGTTTTTTCCTTCAAGAAGCAGAGAGCCCCCTGACCAATTAACAGAAAAATCTACCAGATTAATCGGAAGGTGGCTACCCCAGATAATGATCACGGAAATCAGGAGCATGACCACAACGAGCATAAGGATGGAGCGGGTATTAAGAATATCTTTATTCAAGCAGTTTTAGTCTCTCAT
>JBGPBQ010000258.1:0-5684 GCA_041481345.1 Anaerolineae bacterium | reverse complement strand
GTATCTACGACTGTGTTAGTATTAGCATTGATCTTGGCCAGACCATTCCAATAATAATATTCGGAGGCATACAGCCACGCTCCATCCGGTGAGGGTTCTACATCCTCAACGATCCCATCACAAACAATGATGGTTTTGATGGAAAAGGTATTCGTGTCAATGACGTAAACACTCGTATTCGCAGATGTATATGCCAGGGGCAGGAATGGGTGTGCTGCAATACTTATGGTTATATAATCCGAAATAGGGATGGATTGCACAATGGTATGCGTTGCCGTATCAATCACATCGATCGCGGACCTTCCGCTAGCAAGTGCATAAACCCCATTTCGGACAAAGGCAACATCTTGGTCATAAGGCGTTTGACGATCAATTGTGGCAACCAGGGAATTATTAGAGGTATCCATTACAATGATGTTTTGAGAATCTCTGCACATGACATAAAGTTCGGTGCTATCCGGATTAAGCCTGGCTCGCTGAGGGTAAATACATCCATATTGAGCCATGTCTATGGTGTCAATCGTGGCATGGAATTGAGTATCAATCAATGTTAATTCGTTGCTGCTGGCCATGGGGACATATCCCAATTTTCCGCTAGTGACCGTCGTGGTGATCATTGTGGTAGCGGTGATCGAGGGATTGGAAACTGAAGTAACCAGGATGGTGGCGTTATCAGCATCCGCGTGCTGCGCACCAGGTGGCACTTCCACCCAGGCGGTGAACGTGATGCTCTCTCCATCAGCGATGGGACCTACCTGATTGGAGGACAGGCTGGTTGTCCAGACATTGCCGGGTAGCAAACCCAGGTTGAAGCTGTCTGCTGCCCCGGTTGCGTTGACCATCTGGATGGTGTAAGTGATCGTCTCACCTGCCTCGGGGAAACCATTCTGGACAGGTGGAATCAGCACGATTCCCTGTGTCTCGTATTGGGGGCAGATCGCGACGCCGTAGGGATCCGAACCAGGAGGCAAATCTACCCCGTGTATGATTGTATTAAAGCGAGGGTCGATGACTGGGAGACTGGTGGTCTGGTTTGCCACATAAAGCTCATTACCATCACAATTGAGTTCCATTTGGTAATTTTCACCACCTACATCCATTGAATTTATAAGAGAGAAGTTAATCGCATCCAGCATATAGACCAAATGACCCCCTCCTGCCACAAAGAGTTTGGATCCATCAGGGGTGATTTGCAAGCTAAATAGTTGAGAATATGTTTGTATATTTCCTACAATCTCATTTGTGTGGGCATTGATCTTATTTATACCTCCCCAATCGACATAATCACTGGTGTAAATCCACTGTCCATCTGGCGAAGGCTGCACATCCCATATGGAGCCACCCACCTGAATGATGGTTTGAACTGAAAGGCTGTTGGTATCAATGACCAGGACCGCACCAGCCCAGCAGCACTGATACCCCCCAGCATAAGCCACAGGTAGGAAGGGGTGTGTAGCAACACTATTTATTGAATAACCTAAAGTCGGTATAGATTGGACGACAGTATGCGTTGCCGTATCGATCACGTCAATTTGATAAATCCCTTCGCATTCAGTTGTGCTTGCCAGGGCATATGCGCCAGATCGAATAAAGGTTACATCCTGCCCGCATGTACCCGGACGATCGATGGTCGCGACCAGGGAGAGGTCGGATGTCGCCAGGATGACAATGTTGCGAGAACCCTCGCACATCACATACAGTTCAGAACCATCCAGGTTCAGTCTAGCTCTTTGAGGATAATTACAACCGTACTGAGCCAGGTCTATGGTGTCAATTGTCGTGTGGAGTACTGTATCTATCAACGTCAATTTACTACTGCTGGGCAATGTCACATATGCCAACTTCCCGCTGGTGACAGTGGTGTTGAGTGTGGCGTTGGCAATTACGGAGGGTGAGTTAACCGAGGTGGCTTGAATTGCAGCAATATCAACCTCTGCTGGTTGGGCATCTAGTGGTACTACCACCCAGGCGGTGAAGGTGATGCTCTCCCCATCTTGGATGGGACCCACTATATCGGTGGACAAAGTGGTCGGCCAGGCATTACCGGGCAGTACTTCCAGGTTGAAGTTGTCTGTCACCACTGTCAGGTTGATCATCTGCAGGGTGTACGGGACGATCTCACCTGCCCCAGCGTACTGGCTTTGGGAGGGTGGGCTGAGGAAAGCGCCATGCGCCACATACTGTGGGCATATAGCGATGCCATATATTGCGTTACCAGGCAACGGGATCTGATATACCACATTATTAGTCTGGGTGTCTATTACCGAGAGTATATTTGTATCGTTCGGGACATATAACTCGCTGCCGTCGCAGGTGAGGGCCAAGGCCATTGCACTGCCCCCAACCTCAATATCAGTAATAAGGCTGAAATCAACTGCGTCAATGACATGTACAATGCCCGACCACATTCCTCCCGCAAAGAGCCGCAAACCATCTGGCATAATGTCTAGACCGAATGTGCTACCCAGGTCTGGGAAAGTGTTGACAATAGTATTGTTGGTCGTATCGATGACGGCTATTCCAGGATAACCGTTATAGTCACTGGCAAAAAGCCAATGTCCATCGGGGGAGAGATGCACATCCATGATTCTGATTCCAAAATGAATGTTTGTTTGGATCGTGAAAGTATTTGTATCAATTATATATATATAGCCGTTAGCATAATCACCAGTAGCTGCGTATGCTAAAGGCAAGTAAGGATGTACGGTAATATTGCTTACATATCCTGTGACAAGTATGGATTGGACGATGGTATGCGTGGTTGTATTGACAACATCAATTCGACTTTGATCAGTTGCGCTGACCAATGCGAACCCCCCATCCTGAGTAAAGGCAACATCAGTACCCTCATTATACCAATCTGGATTGCTGATTGTAGCGACAAGGGATTGGGTTTCTGTATCCAGAATGATAATGTTTGTTGAGCTAGTGCAAATGACATAAAGTTGTGTACCATCTGGTGTTATTCTGACTTTCGTAGGAGTAAAACATCCATGCTGTGTTAGGTCGATAATATCAATGGTTGTATGTAGATTAATATCAATCAAAACGAGCTCATTATTGTCTGGAATGGTGACATAAGCCAGCTCCCCAACTTCTGGTGCAGAGAACATAGGTTTAGTGAACTGTGTGGCTTCGGCGCGTACCTGGTCAACATACAGCATGCCCATCAGGGCAACCGCCATGACCAGGCCCACCACAACCGGCCGATAAGGTATAACCTTGTGGTTCATCTGATATTCTCCTCATTTTCAGATCAGATTTAAATTTTTGAGTGGAGGTCAGCCTCTCAAAGGCATGCCTCTTACTATAGTTTATGGTTATTGTTCATCGGCTGATGTGGTACGATCCATAGGCTCCCCTTTGTTTTTTCGGCTAATTTCAATAATTCAAGCGCATCCTATAATCTATTTTAAGATTGCATAAAAAGACTTCCAATACTAATTAATTTTCTGCCAAATGACTCCATATGAAATATCCGATTGATATAATCCACCCAAAATGCAACCAAATAAAGATCACCATACCACTACGCAAAGATCATACTCGCGCATAAATCTGGCTGATCGCAAGAATGATTAGAAAGCTGTAACAGATAACAATAATCCACCAACCAACCATAGGGTCAGGGCAGTTTGGCAGGTATTTTAATAATTTATGCTAGATGTTACGAGGCAAAAGCCAGGGTTGTGTTTGTGATTATGCCTGTTTTGCTTACCCCAACTACTATCCGGGAAAGGAGATCTACGCTTATAGTTTACAACGATTTGTGAAAAAAGCAACTATGAAAATAACAAAATGATTACAAACTCGCTCACCAATCCATGAATCCACTTATTGTTTTTTGAACCTTCTGTCGAACATGAATTTATTGTCACGTATTATTAAGCGAACTTTGTTGGTGCTTCTAATATGATGAGTATTCTAAGGGAAATTTGCTAAATTGAAGATCTGCAATGTGAGACCTTTGTTGTATTTTAAGCATTCATGATCACAAACAAGACCCTCCCCTGGTTTCGACCGGCAAGGTCAGGTGTTTTTTCGAGCCTGTGGTCCGTACAGCCGTGAAGCTGGGGCAGCCCTACGCCAGATTCTGCTGCAATTCAGCCAATAGCAATAATTGTCTTGTGAATATTTTCCATGAGCATAAACTAACTAGATTAGCTTTATCCATTTATGAGAAACCTTAAATCTTCTTAAATCCCTTGTGGATTAGAACATATGTGCTATAACAGTAGTGAATTTCTATATCGATAATTCTTTTATCGATACAGTGATCTCCTTTACCGGTTGATCTTAACCGGTAAGTGATTTTCCATGTCGATTGGTAATTTTCCAGATCGATTAGTGATTTTCTATATCGATTCCTTTTTATCGATACAGCGGTTTTCTGATCGAGCCAGTGCCCTACTGTACCGATCGACCTTTATCGGGATGATCTTGATCGATAAGTCAACCTTATTGACAAACCGGCTCAGATTCATTACCTAATTACCGGATATCGAGCGATCTTCTCGATCCGTGGTATCGAGTGAATTTCTCGATAATAATTACCTAATCGCCTGCACGCCATAATTGAATGCTATTGTTTATTTTGCAGCAATTCATTCTCTAAGATTGCTTCTTTTTCGTATGAATGCGTTATTTACTCACCCATCCTTTTCCCATCCTGAAAAGTCTCACAGCTGGAGCCTGTGAGACCAGGAGAGTGGAGTAATTAATTAGAATATATGTATCTATGATTCACTGGTTCGCCTGTTAAAACTGTAGATCGCATAACCTAACAATAGCACCCCCAATGTGATCATGAAGGTTTCGAGCACAGCTGCCTGGTACGGCAGATTTAGCATATCGAAAACGAACAAAGTCCCGCCGGACAAGAGTGAGAACAACCCAATGAAAGTGTTGTCCTTAAGAGTAGAAAGCCCGGCTTGCTTCCTCGCTAAATTGGCTCCCAGAAAAATCAAACTGGTACCAAGAAGCCCGCTACCTTCTGGTAGTGAGATCAACACAGACCAGCGAAGTCCCCACCAGATAAGGAGCAGTCCCCAGCAGATATAGGATAGTCTCTTTTCGAAAATATGTTTATCCTTCATTTCTTCCTCCATATATGATTTATTTTATGGTTCGCAACTGCAGTCTGTATTTATCGAAGGGGTGGGGGCTGTCTGGATGAGATTCGCAATGAACTCATCCATCTTTGAAGCCGCTCCTTTCCGAACCATCCTGCCGACCCATATTGCCTGTGATATCTCATCCGTATCCGCCCCGCATTCTTTTGCCCGCCTCAGGTTGGTCTCTAGGCACTCTTGGCAATTGGCAGCTACCGATGCCCCTATTGCAATCAGCCGCATGGAATGCTCGTCTAGTTTCATCCATCGCACCTCATTTTTTCAGTGGATCTATTCCGGTTACCAAAATCTTGCGAATTAATACCGACCAGAATGAGTACACCTCATCCTTGAATTCATTCAAATCCATCGTATCTTTTGATGGAGACCGTAAAATGATCGATCGAAATCCGCACTGTCTCACACCCCTATAGACGGATTGGAATACGAAAGGATACACCCCTAACGAAAATAGCCCCAATTTGTGAATCTTATAAGTCCTTTAAGTCTGGGAGAAATTCATTGCCATCCACCCAGTAGGATGGACAGTTGTTTATCAGGTCTTTCTTTAGT
>JBGPBQ010000257.1:0-5789 GCA_041481345.1 Anaerolineae bacterium | reverse complement strand
TCACGATAAAACCCAGCATTCCTTCCGATAAAATTTCCCACATGAAATCAAACCTGCGCTGGCCTGGGGTGCCGAATAGATACAAAACCAGAGTCTCATCAATGGAAATGCGACCGAAATCCATTGCCACAGTCGTTTGATCCTTAATCCGTTCTGCTTCAGACGATATTCTCCGTTCGGTTGAGACGACCTCGATCTCACTGACGGCACGAATGAACTCAGTCTTCCCCGCATTGAATGGGCCTGTGACTACCATTTTTACTGTTTGCATATAAGCATCCCTTTATCGTGATGATATCTATCCATCAAATCGAACGGATTCGGTTGATAATGCGGTTGATCAGTGACTTAAACTCAGGTTTATTTCCCTGTGGAAGCGTTATTCGGGGTTGGACCTGTGTGGGTTGGAGAGGTGTAGCCTCAACTCGTACAGGCTGAAGCGTTTGTGGTTGTAGCGCTTGAGCTTGGAACGATTGAGATTGGACCGGTCGAGATTGGGCCGGTTGAGATCGGATTGGTTGACCTGGATAGGAAGGTTGTTGTACGGGTTTCCCTTCGGGTCTGATCATATCGACCAGCCCTGCCTGGATAAAGCTATACACAATCCTGCGGATTTCAAGATCGTTTTTATTGGCAGCCTTGGCTATCTGATGGATTGTATTCTTTGGATTAATAAATGATATGACTTTCCATTCATCAGCGCTCAGGTTTAGATTACGCAAATTTACTCCCGGGCGTTCGCTGAATTTCAGTGCCATCTCGAGGCTTGGTATCTCACCCTGCAGTTGCTCCCATTCTCGCATCTTCCGAGTTCCATCGATGATGAGGTTCTCTAAACTGATGCGCACGGTGATCTTATCATTGGGAGGCAACAATTCGTTTTCAAAACGAAATAATCCTTCACTCCACGTGAAAAGTCGGTTGACCATACTGAGGTAGTAGGCTTGTAGACTTGAAAGGATTTCTTGTTGACTGATATAGTTAGAGTTAATCAACAATAAACCTAATTCCTTGTCGCTCATTCCTCCAGATCGCTCATTGATTGCCCGAACTTGAGCAGCACTCAATTTTTTCGAGTGGTAGAGTACCATCGTCAAACCGGCAGCGTCCACACCATCCCGGGCAAATGATAATTTGCCCTCCTTGAAGGATACAAATACTTGTTCCTGAGAGCGCTCGACGATAAGTGTCCCGGTTTTATGGGCGACGTTCACCAAATTGAGCAATTGAGTTACCGAAAAATCGCGTAAATTGCCCTTTAATGCCATTTCGTGGCCTCCTACCACCCCTTAAATTGAAGAGGTGCAAAGATTATACATTTAAGCCGATATTGCGTCAAATAATAATGCGGATTTTTCAACCAAACTTGACATTTTCGAAAAGAGGTATATACTCTTTTGATAAGTGTAAAAAACCGCACGGGGAGCCTGGTATTCCCAGGCTGAGAGGAGATCCACAAGATCTCGACCCACGAACCTGATCCGGATAATACCGGCGGAGGAATAGCTGCATAATACCAACTCCTTCCACCGGTCATGGGGTAAGGAGTTTTTCTTTTATGAAGCGAGCCATTATATTTGCAAACGGGAAGATGGAAATTCCACCACCGATCATCGGTAGTATTCTTTCATCCGATTTAATCATTGCCGCAGATGGTGGCACCCAGCATTGTAAATCTTTGAAGATCGCCCCGAATGTGATTATTGGGGATTTCGATTCGGTAGTTTTTGCAGATACCAGTTCCTATCAACAGGCAGGGGTCGAGATGATCCAATACCCGACTCATAAAGATGAAACCGACCTCGAGCTGGCATTGCTTTATGCACTAAACCACGAAGTTACCCATGTATACATTATTGGTGCGTTGGGTAACCGGTGGGATATGACCATCGCTAATATTATGTTAGGGGTGCATCTCAGCTTCTCTCAGCTATCTATTCGACTCCTGGATGGCCTGGATGAGCTTGCTATCCTTCGAGGGGAAGGTCAGACAGATATTAATGATAGATCGGGAGACACGTTATCGCTGATTCCGGTCGGTGGGGATGCTCGGGGGATCATCACTCATGGGCTGGTATACCCACTCACTGACGAAACCCTTTTTTTCGGCTCTTCCAGGGGAGTGAGCAATGTCATTATAAGTGACCAGGCACGAATATTCATTAAAGCAGGTATCTTGTTATTATGTGTGTCCAAAGTGGATGTTTAATAATCGTGTTTATACTACTGGAAGAGGTCAGGCATGAAAACTAAGCTAGTTTATTTACTTGTGGCGATTACAATGTTTGTTTCTGCATGTAGTCCGGCAGCAGGGTCACCAACCAGTACAAGCACTGCCCAACGTACATTAATTGTCATGACCCACGACTCCTTTGCAGCCTCCAAATCGGTCATCTCAGCCTTTGAAACCGCTAATAATATTAAGCTACAGTTCATTGCCTCCGGCGACGCGGGCACTGCATTAAATAAAGCTATCTTGGCAAAGGATAACCCCTTTGCAGATGTATTTTACGGAGTAGATAATACCTTTCTTAGCCGTGCACTCACTGAAAGTATCTTCCAACCCTATAACTCACCTATATTGACTGATATTCCTGCCCAATACAAACAGGATCCTCAAAATAATGCCCTCCCTGTGGATTGGGGTGATGTATGCTTGAACTACGACATGCAATATTTTTCAAATCATAATATAGCTCCACCGCAGAACCTCGAGGATCTTCTCAAACCGGAATATAAAAATATGCTGGTTGTGGAAAATCCCGCCACCTCCTCCCCTGGTCTGGCTTTCCTATTGGCCACGATTGGTCACTTTGGAACCGGTAAATACCTGGATTACTGGCGAGGGTTGGTGGCGAATAATGTCCAGGTGGTCAATGATTGGGAGACCGCCTACTACACCAATTTCAGTCGTTGGGGAGGTGACCGCCCGATTGTTGTTTCTTACAACTCCAGCCCTGCCTTTGAAGTGGTTGGTTCCAAAACTCCAGTATCTGCTCCTGAAACTGCTGTGATTACCAGTGATGGTTCATGCTTCAGGCAAATCGAGTTCGTGGGTATTCTGCACGGCACTAAAAACTTGGATCTGGCTGAAAAATGGGTGGATTTCATGCTCTCCACCACTTTTCAGGAGGACATACCTCTCCAGATGTATGTATTTCCAGTTAATCCAGCTGCAAAGTTGGATGCGACTTTCCAAAAATTCCTGGCGATTCCCCAGAACCCAGCCTATGTCAGCCCTGATGACATCGCTGCCAATCGTGAATCCTGGATTAACGCCTGGACAGACACAGTTTTACGATGATCTTCAAGCGCTACCGTTCAGCCTCCCTGATTCTCCTTTGGTTGGCGCCGGTTTGTTTCCTGGCGCTGTTTTATTTCTATCCCATGGTGAGCATACTGACTCTCAGCTTGGCCAGGTCACAGGGAGGTTTGCTGACCCCATTTATCTCTGCCCTCACTTCCCCTATCACCTGGCGGGTTCTATCATTTACATTTTGGCAGGCTATTCTCTCGACCCTGCTGACACTCGCGGTTGGCCTCCCAGGAGCGTATCTGATTTCACACTATGACTTCAGGGGTAAAGGTCTGCTCCAGGCTTTGACCGGGATCCCATTTTTAATGCCCACCTTGGTGGTCGCTGCTGCATTTAATGCGCTTCTGGGACCGAATGGTTGGTTGAACCTTGGACTGAAAAGAGGGTTCGGATTAACTTCTCCTCCGATCCATTTTAGTAATACTCTAATTGCCATCCTTATTGCCCACGTCTTCTATAACACGACGATTATCATACGTATGGTTGGTGATTTCTGGTCACATGTAGATCCCCGCTTGGGTCAGGCTGCCCGAATGTTGGGCGCAAATCGCTGGCAGGCTATCCGCAGGGTCACCCTTCCTATCCTTACCCCTGCGATCGCCGCCGCTGCCTTGCTGGTTTTTATCTTCGATTTCACTTCATTTGGAGTTATTTTAATTCTAGGTGGGCCGCGTTTTGCCACCTTGGAAGTTGAGATCTATTATCAGACGATCAGTCTATTTAACCTTCCCATGGCAGCAGTTTTAGCAATCATCCAATTACTATGTACTCTCGGGTTAACCATCTTTTACACCAGACTGATCAGGAGGTTATCCATACCGCTTGCCCTTAAATCTCATCAGGTTACACAGAGGCGGCTGACTTCTCCGCGCGCCAGGCTCGTGGCCGGGACGATCATCATCTTGCTGTTTGCGCTCCTCATCTTGCCTTTGGCTGCCTTAGCCATCCGCTCAGTTATACGCCTTGAGCCTAATCGTGGTGAGCAAACCGTGATGTCTCCCGGCTTTACATTGGATTTTTACCGTGCCCTCTTCACGAACAGCAGCCAATCGATCTTCTATGCCTCGCCTTCTACTGCCATTGCCGTTTCCTTAGGTTATGCGCTGGCGACTACAACATTAGCATTGCTGCTCGGGATTCCTGCTGCCCTGGCACTCGCCCGGGATGATTCGTCACCTGTCAGCCATAGTCTCGATGCTATGCTGATGCTTCCTCTGGGTACGAGCGCGGTCACTCTCGGATTGGGCTTTATCGTCGCCTTGGACAAACCACCATTGGATCTTCGCTCCTCATGGTTATTGGTCCCCCTGGCGCATACTTTGGTAGCATTTCCATTTGTGGTTCGCAATCTTACCCCTGCACTTCGTAGTATCCGCCCGCGCATTCGCCAGGCTGCTGCAGTCTTGGGTGCATCTCCAGGATCTGTATTCCAGCATATCGACCTCCCACTAATCGCTAGGTCGCTCCTGGTTGCAGCTGCCTTCGCCTTCACCATTTCGCTTGGAGAGTTCGGTGCTACCTCTTTGATTGCGCGACCCGAATATCCTACCGTACCCATCGCCATCTACCGGCTGTTTTCGCGTCCAGGTGATATAAACTACGGTCAGGCGCTTGCCCTGAGCACCATTTTGATGGTGGTCGCAGGTGCAGGCATGCTGATCATCGACCGCATGCGTATCGGAGATGTTGGCGAGTTTTAATCAGGGAGATCAGCTACAGGACCCACCATTCATGACCATTTTGTCCATTCAGGAAATCTCAAAATCATTTGGAACTATTCAGGCTTTGGATGGAATTTCATTTGACGTCAGAGAAGGTGAGATTGTTGCCTTACTCGGACCCAGCGGATGCGGCAAATCGACGTTGCTGGCGATCATTGCTGGCTTGGAGCCTGCAGATCACGGTGATGTTGTCTGGAATGGAAATTCGATGATAGGAATCCCGCCCCATCTTCGCAATTTTGGCTTAATGTTCCAGGATTACGCTTTGTTCCCTCATATGGATGTCTATGCGAATATCGCCTTCGGTTTGAAAATGACACACATGGACCCTGAAGCTGTCGATAGCCGCGTAACCGAAATGCTCAGCCTGGTGGGATTACCGGATTTTTCAAAACGCGACGTCAACACCTTATCTGGTGGCGAGCAGCAACGGATTGCTCTGGCACGGGCGCTCGCTACCCATCCCCGCCTATTGATGCTGGATGAGCCACTTGGTTCCCTAGACCGCAATCTGCGTGAACGGTTGGTCTCTGATCTGCAGCTGATTCTCCACCGCATGCACCAGATGGCAATCTACGTCACCCATGACCAGGAAGAAGCATTTGTCATCTCAGATCGCATCATCTTGATGAATTCGGGGCGAGTTGAACAGATAGGTACACCCAATGAGATCTATACAGATCCTGCCTCTGTTTTCGTCGCCCGCTTCCTAGAGATGACCAATATTATCCCCGCCAAGGTTCAGGCCAAGG
>JBGPBQ010000256.1:0-5819 GCA_041481345.1 Anaerolineae bacterium | reverse complement strand
ATCGGTGAGACCAGTCTTTTTTCGCACGGACCATTTCTGAAGGTTATTAATGGCGCGAAAATGTTTGGTCACTTTCCCACTAATGGCTATATATGGGGGTTAATCGAGTGGTATCCCCATTGCTGTCTATTGTGTATGAAGCACTTGCTCTCTGAGAAGATCTAGTGCTTTGTGTTTTATCAGGTCTTGACTATAGACCGAGTAGTAATGGATCAAAGTGGAAACTGTCGCAAAAGGATCACGGTGCAAGCGGTGGAAGAACTGCCTGGGAACCTCTGCATCAGCGAGACGATTGCGATGAACGAGGTAAGTCTTGTGGGGGACAAGTTGGATTTGATTGAGCAGATCTTGGAGTGTCTTGGCCGTGAACAGAACCTGGGCCTGACCAAAGTCCATTAATTCTCGGGTTGATTTATGCCCACTGATGCGTCGTTGGTGACGACGGAGGCGGCCGAACAGGCTCTCCAGGTGTAGGTTATCTTGAGGTAATCCGGGAATATCGTAACAGTACAGCAGTTCCTGGCCGAATAGCTCCCAGCGTCTTTTTAGCACACCCTGTAACCTGATCTGGGCTCTTTGGACTCTTCCGCTCGGTCTTGTCTCCCTGATCAACTTCATCATCTCTTGAGCCACCAACTGGCTGCTTATCTGTTCTTCAAACTGCAATTCTTGTGCGGATGGTGGGTAGCGTAAACATTGAGCTACCTGGAGTAGGATCTGATGCGCTCTTTTCAAATCTTCTGCTACGGTTTTGTTCTTCGCCAGTACCCTTTCCACCCTCGTTCGCAACTGAAGCAAATAGTCGCTCTCCAGATTTGTTTCCCGAATTTGATCCAACCCCATAACCATCGCTTCAAGCTGCTGATACCCACTCAAACCTCCCCAGGCGAAAGGCTTTCGACTGCTGCGGTTCACCGCATCGCGAATGGCTTGCCGGACGCGGGTCTCAATCCAGATCAGCAGTGGATCTTGGGGGATTGCATGGTCACAAGTGGGGAAAATCCGGTTCGCCCGGAGCTTTCTTTGGAACCTTGGGCAGTCCTCCTAGATCCTGACGCATGTCCTTGCGTAATTCATCATCGTAATCCAGGATATCATCCACAAGATTGTTCAAAAAATGCACCTGACAACGTTGATGAGGTACTTGCGGCCAACATGTTTTGAGCGCAGCTATCAGGGTGTTTTCACCATCCGACAGGGTTGCCAGGACGGGTAGCGCCAGGTCCCGGTATGGATCCAACCACTCAACTAATTCTTTTTCGCTGACATGCTCTCGCTGGAGTGCTCCCACAGGTTTGCCGCTCAAGACTTCATACAATACATACAGCATCCCACCCGTCCCTTCCGGTTGCAGAGCATCCACAGCCCAAATCACTCCCCCGTATTCTTTAGCCGTTGCGCTCAACCCCTCTTTGAAGTTCTCCCCAGAAGCACTCAGCAGTGCTAGAAACTGCCGGTAAAGTTTACCCACGTTTCGCTCATTGACTTCGATCCCCCGCCGGTTAAGCTCCTTCTGGATCTCTACCAACTGGCGATGCTCATGTTCGTGTTGCCATCCAATAAACGCTAACACGTCCAACCCGTAACTGCTCTGGGGCAGGCTATATCGCCACACTCGACTGGCATAATACCGCTTCCCATAGTTCCGGCAAGCCTGATTTTGGCATTCCTCGCTTCTCCCCGCAACAAACAAAGGCCCCTTCATCGTTTGTATCGTTTTCCGTGAGTGCCAATTCCGTCGAGATTTCAATCCCTGCCCACAGAGCGGGCAGACCTCTACCTCAGGACCCAGGATGATCCGCTTGGCTCCTGGATATTCCCGATGTGGTCGGTGCCGTGGTCTCTTTTCCATTCTTCCCTCGCTGTCCTTTGATATGCATAGTATATACCTTATCTCTCATACTCGCTAGACAGCAATGGGTATAAACCCCCACATTTAGGCGCCCCCGGCGGCATTCGAACCCACAACCGTCTGATCCGAAGGAATGTGATCCCCCAGATCATCGCAGCAGGGATGTAGGGTCATTCCCTGGCGATCTTAATGACTACTTATGCTCACTATATTCCAGGGACCCAGGATGAAGCAGCTCGCTTGATGGATGAAATTCTCACTCCGATCTCCACTTTTCCTTGTAGATCGGTTTATATTTCTTTAAGTTTACTTCACCAAGTTATCTAAATAAAATAGTAAAGCCGTAAAAATTCTATATTCTTAGTTTCAATGGGGTTGAGTGATAACGCAATTGTTCGGACACTCAGGAGCTAGAATCACTTCGCCCGACATAGGGTCAAGCCAATATTCTTTCCCATCTATTGAGATCAAGACGTGGTTTATATCTTTCCATTCGATGATTGATATGGTTTGATTTTCTCTTTCCAGCAAAGTGACGATTTGATTGTGAGCTAGGTTCACCCGACGTAATGATTCTCCGGTGGGTACGCACGGGTTGCCGTATTGGATGATGAACAGAACATTTTGCTCATCCGGTGACCAGGTAAAATTACCTGCATACCAATACTCAATGCCTTGTGGCAATTCAAAAGGTATGCGCTGTTCTATTTCTGTCTCGATATTATAGATACCCACCTTCACGGATTGATGGTCATAATACGCCAGCTTTGTTGTGCTAGGTGAAAGTACAATACCCCCTGTCAATGTAATTGGAATAGAAATGATTATCCCATTGGTCAGGTTTACCTGTCGCACATTCTGCTGGAATCCTCCCGGAGGTTGGCAGCCATCCGGTATATGCGAATCATAAAAATATAAATATTTCCCATCCGCAGACCAGCCCAATAAAGCTGGGATCGCATATCCTAATCCCCCTTCGGACCATTCGTCCATCAAAACCATATTTTGGGGCTCGGGGCCACAGATCACCGTAACATACTCGAAAATTTGGTTGTTATACTTAAGGGTAGCAGCCTCGGTATTGGTAAATCCCAGCAGGCGTTCCCATGTACACATGCCGTTCAGGGAGGGTTTCCACTCCTTATCGATGTTTAGTTCTTTTAGGATTGACCCAGCAATCTCCTGTGAGCTGAGGGTAGGTTTGGGAGGTTGTGGGGTATAGGTAGGTATTTTTGTTGGTGAGACGGGAGTATCAAGCCCTTCTGGAATTTGTGTGAATATGCTGGAGGTCGGTGTTGATTTGGTCACAATTGATGTTGCGGAAGAAGGCAAGACGGAAGCTGGTATCGTGGTCTTTGGCCCTTGGCAAGCAGCCAATATCATAACCAATAATGTAAGGTAGACGCAGTGTAACTTCATAACCATTTACCTCCCTTTTTTGTTTATTTTGGAAAAAGAGCTGGTTTATTTAATTAAACGCTCATAATTCCAAATAGTTCCTGATTGGACAAATAATTCGTCGAGATCCTCGATTTGAACGATGACGCAGCCCAACTAATGAATGTTATCCTCAATCCAATCCCGATCGACATATAAAATAGATTATCATTATAGGTATCCATCTTGATAGATCAAGTCGCAACAATGTCATTCAAATGAATAATATCCGAATTGTATTAGTAAAAGTTGTCATAGTAACTATTCTCTTTTTTGTATTAACAAATTGTTCCTCTGCACAACAAACCCCAGAGCAACCTGTAGATGTGATAAATGCTATTCGTAATACTCTGGAATTACCTAATTTACCTCAGGAATTTGTGGAGACTACAAGAATGCTCAATTCCCCGAGCGGGGACTTGCAGGTTGAAGTTTATCAAGATAGCGAAGGACGAAAATACTCTATATATCTGGAAATAAATCAGGTTGTAGAGATTGATGCTCGTTCGATTATTTTAAGTATATCCCCGGATATACAATCTCTTTCGTCAGATGAGCTGAAAGCTAAAGCGCTGAATTATGCTAATGCCGTCATTCCAGATTTCGAGACACAACAATCATCATTGGTGTACGATGAAGGCGAAAAGGGGGATAATTATTTTTATTCGTGGTATGGTGAAATGCAGTCTGGTTACATGAATCGTCCTTTCCTGCAAATAGGCATGAATAAAAGTGGTGTTTTGTTTGCCTTCTATAATACACTATCCATCACAAAATAATATGAAATATCCCTAAACCAGGACAACATAAGAACGGGTAGATTAAATTTCATGATTGATCAAATAATTACTTTACTTAAAGACCCCTGGATAATATTTGGTTTTGCAGCTCAGTTTGTATTTTTCCTGCGTTTTGTAGTGCAATGGTTAGCTTCGGAAAAAAGGAAAGAGAGTGTTATTCCGGTGGCTTTTTGGTATTTGAGCTTAGGCGGAACGATTATGATTTTAGTTTATTCGATCAGACAAAAGGATATCGTCTTCGCCACCGCCTCCGTGCTTAACGCTTTGATATATATAAGAAATCTGGTTCTTATTAATTCTAAAAATAAACCTAAGACCGCTCAGGTTGCAGGTTAATCTCTAGCTGTAATTTAACTTGTTATATCAGAAATCGCCTTTGATTTCCTAATCTCCGTATAGGGATCGTTCTCCAGGGAAATCTGGGTGATTAAAATATGAATATGTGGGACATTTGTCCCTCCCTCAACGGGACATCTGCCTATCGCCTCTGAGGCAATAATCCTGTATGATAGTCATAGCCTGAGGAACGAAACACGGTCTCTACCGGGCTCAGGCGCACCACTCATGATTTGCAAGGCGTAATCATACGCTACTCACACGTTGGCCGGGAAACTCCTGCTGGAGAATTGTTCCGGCCAATTTATTTTAACCACTCATCAATGGAGGTTACCATGATCAACGATGTTGTTCTCGAAGGGATTATCGTCAAGACCTGGAAGTACGCCGACGACCTGCTCTTCCGCCTGGCCTGCTACCGTGACCCCGACCTGCCGCAGAAGCTGCTCAACGAAATCCAGGATGCGGCTGATTTTGTCACCATCCGGGTGCCAAAGGGTAACCTAAGCGCACCGGTGGTGGTCGAGAAGAATTATCGCGTCCGTGTGCACGGTTTTCTGCAGAGCCGGGATTACGAAGAGAGCCTGGCGGATTTTCTCAAAGATGCCCGCGGCGCAAAGCTGACGGTGCCGGAGACCCTGGACCCATCCGAGTTACGGGCTCCACGTGGCACGACGGAAGTGGTTGCGCGGCGCATCATGAGTCAGGTAAACGGTACTAAACGTTAATCTTTTAGGAAAACGAGCTTTTAATAACAGTAATTTGCCATAATTGTTAGAGGTATGGGGGGACGGAGAACAACTGAATAGTTCTGTGACTCATACGTTGGCCGGTGTACTAACTCCAGGAGGGAAGTGCACCGGCCTTGCTGTTTTAAAAAGCAGCCTGCACCTTAACAAACAGCCTCTTTGCGTGAACGCTCTGCCCTGGCAGGCGGTGGCCGCTGCCCCTTAGTCCGGGGGTGGGTCGTGAGAAGCGCTGGACGCCATCGAGCGTCATAAGCCGTCCGCAGAAGCCTGGCTCATAAGATGCCAAATAAAGAATTCTAAGGCTGCCCGGTTGGTTTATCACTGGCCGGGTAGCCTATCACAGTATCAGAGCAGCAAACTTCGGAGGCTGGATACGTTCAGCAATCGAGGTTTGCTGCCCTGACGTGCCCTGAAGTGAGGCGTATCAGGAAAGCAAAACGTCGGTCAGACATTTGATCGTGGTGTGTTTGATCAACGTCGGAAACCAATCCCCACACGTTTGTCCCTTGACATGAAAGGAGCGAAATACAAACACGATGATTAACGCACCCTCAACCCTGGAGAACCAACTCCAACATGAACGCATAGCTCGAGCGCAGGCTGCCATGCAGCGTGGTGAGATGCAGGTGATAGTCCTGACCGACT
>JBGPBQ010000255.1:0-5820 GCA_041481345.1 Anaerolineae bacterium | reverse complement strand
GTAAGGGCCAGCTCAAACCAGTATATGGATCCACCATGGTGCCGCCATCACTCGTCGCTGCTTGAGGCATGTGGTCATAAACCCAAATGCTGCCAGCGATTGGGTTCCATGGATCAACCAGGATACCAGGCTGGGCGATCTTTACCGTGCCGCCTTCCTGACTAATTATCCGGATGGTGTAGGGATAGATCTGGGAACCCGCTACCCCCCCAGCTAGATCATACCCAACCGACAGATCAGCCCTCTGGGGGGTGAAGCTGATTTGATCCATCAGCCACATACGAATGGAATCTTGCATGGCCAGCGGGAGACACTGCTCCCACAAGGTTTTGCGCTCATCCATGGTGGTAAAGTTATTGATCCACAGCCTGTCAGCACAGCCAGTGTTGTCAGTATTGTGGAATTCAGGGGCGTTCACAAAAGCCTGCCACAAGGGGGAGGTTGAGCCAAGGGGTGTATAGTAGAAACCAAAGTTGGAGCTGTCATCGCGGCTGATGACCGTGCTGATCCAGCCGCCGGTATAGAAATGCATCTTGCCTTTCGCCGGGTCAGACTGGTTCCAGATCGGGGAGGCTTCACTGCGAGTCTTATATTGCCGGTCAACGGTAAAACCGATCGTCTCCAGCTGGTTGCTGAAATAGTCACCAATCTGCTTGCGGGCATCTTCTGTGCGGATGATGGCGATAAGGACGACTGGAGCACCGTTGAACTGCCACTTGCCATTAGCGCCTATTTTGGCACCCATGGCATTCATTTCTGTTGTGACGACGGTCTTAGCCTGGGCTGGGTTATAAGCATACTTGACTTCCAAAACCCTGATCACGTCGATGTAACGAGCATAATCTGCAAAGAATTGGCTGGTGGGGACGAACTTGGGGACGGCCAGACCACCGAAGATCTCCTGGACGATATAATTGCGGTCGACCAGCCAGTTCATCGCCTCACGCATCTTGGGATCGCTGAACGGGTTGAGGCGGCCATCCTTGAAAGTTGGTCCAGATGGGTTGAAGGTGATTTCGTTGAAAGCACCGACCGCATTGGTGTAAGACAGCTTGGGGTCTGCCTTGACCTGAGAATAGACCGCCTGGTCTGCGACGGTGTAGGCATAGATGTCGATATCACCGGCCTGGATCTGCTTGACCGCAGCGGAAGCATCGTCCTGTTCGGTGAAGACGAGGCTGTCTACCCAGGCACCCTTGCGCGTGGATACCGGTGTGGAGGTCGGAAGCGTGGTTTGGGTTGGGTTTGGAATGGAGGTGGGTTTCGACACTTGGGTCGGGTTGGACGTGGAGGTCGGTAGCGATGGTTGGGTCGGGTTGGTGGACGAGGTGGAAACTGTCTGGCACGCCCCCAATAACATGCTGATGATGATCAGTAATCCCAGAACGGTAAAGCCTGTTTTATGCATCATAACATCCTCCCTTTATGAATGAGAACCTGGTTTGAGTAGAGGCGGGTCTGCCTACCTTTGGGCGTAATATAACTATTCGGCTTGGTTTCAATTAGCATTGAATTACCTGACTGAACAGACCTGACCTTATTTCCCTTTAAATTCCTCCAGCAACTCGGCTGCTGTCGAGAAAAGGTCCCGCTGACGGCCGCGCTGCCTGGCTGCTTCCACTACCTCAGGTGGCAGGCTGGCGGCCATCTCTTTAATGGATTTCCCTGCCACATCCTCGAACCAGGGTGTCTTACCGCACATGGCATGTTCGTCGATCAAGGCGCACAGCTCCACTGCCCGTTCCACCTGGCCGGCGTTTGCCAGCATGAAAGCCGCGGCTGGTAGAGCGAAGCTGAGTGAAGGATAGCTGTGCAGCTCAACACCGATCTGCAGCGCTTCCACCAGCAGCTCTTGTGCCTGTCTCGCCTGCCCCATCCTGTTGAGCGCTATGCACCATGTACCCACCACCCATGCCCAATGAGCACGATTTCCACGTTGGTTAGCAAAAGTAGCAGCTTTCTCGAGGAAAACGGCTGCTTGCTCAACCTGTCCTTGTGCCAGGTCCCCACATCCTAGGACATAATTGATTACCAACTTGGCATATGTGTTGTCGAGTTGGTTTGCCAGATCCAGGTTGCTCTGTGCCATCGTTCTCACCGTTTCGTATTGTCCTGAAAAAATTTTAACCAGGCACCAATTAGAATATTTACTATTTAGAGAATACAAATTTCCTAGATCTTGTATATAAGGCAAACTATCCCTAAATGCTTTGTCAGCTTCTTCCCACTGGCGTGCAAACATAAAGATCAACCCCAAACCTGTGAGACCCTCTGCATAATTGTATCGGTCACCCATTAAGCGATAGTGCTGTGCGCTTTCACGCGAGGCTTGCAAGCTAACTTCTACTTTACCGAGGTAGATTGAAATTTCACTTAAAGTTTGTAGTGCGTGAGAAATACGAAAAGTATCGCCCAGAGCGCGAAGCTCAATCAGAGCTTCCTGGCAGCATACTTCAGCCTTTTGATACTCACAATACCAGTAGTAGTAAATATAGCCAAGTATCTCTAAAGAAATTGCCTGATAGTAGCGATTACCACTCTGCCGGGCGATGTCCAGGCTCTTTTGGATAAACTGGATTGCTCGTTTTGGATCTGTTTCCGCTATTGTTGACCCCATCTCTTTGAGAATCCATGCCATATCCAGTCGAACGTCAACTCCAGCTTGCTGCAAACTTTCCAGGATCTGGATGCATTTTTCTAGCACCTGCCGGCGGATTGACGAATCAATCCGCCCAGTATCTATCTGGTATGAACTCTGGTAGGTGAGCAATTGGGCTTTCAGAATTTGCCCTTGTGGGCTAAGCTCAGTCATGCCTTCCAACACTTCCAGGGCTACCTGGCAGTCTCGTTCTCCCTCTAGTGGACGGGAACGGTATTGATAATACCTGCATATTCCCTTCTGCCCCTGGGTTAATCCCGCTAGATCTTGTCGCTGGCAAGCCCATTCCCAGGCGGTTTGTATATCCACCAGCTCCTGGTCCATCTCCGTGAGTGCTGCTACCTGCCCGGCACCTTCCTGTTCTGTCCCCCATCGCTTCAATGCCTGGAGGAAATAGCGGCCGTGGCGCTGGCGCAGATTCGATTCCATACCCTGGGCTCTGAGTTTGTCCAGACCATATTGTCGCAACAGCTCGTGCAAGTCATAGCGCTCTTTGTTTGGGTTAAAACGGATCATGGAATGATCCATCAGGGAATCCAGTACCACAGGTGCTGCTTCAGCCACCTGTCCGGCAGCTTCCGTTGTAAAGCCGGACCGAAAAATAGCCAGGCCGCAAAAGACTCGTCTCTCCTCGTGAGTCAGCAGCTGCCAGGATTGCTCGAAGACTGCCCTCAGGCTACGGTGGCGCTCAGGGACGTCCTTCCACGAGGTTTGCAGGTCTTCCTTCCCACTCTCGATGGCGGTGGCAACCTGTTCGATCGATTTCCTTCGAACTGCCGAGGCCGCCAGCTCGATGCCGAGAGGCAGCCCTTCCACCAGCTGGCAGATACGGCTTACGCTAGGGAGATCTTCTTTGAAAAGTGTCACACGCGTCTTTACCTGGTGCAGGCGTGCCGTGAAGAGCTGCACGGAGTCATAGGCAGCCAGGTCCTGACCAGCTTTGCCGGAGGGGTAGGATAACCCATTCACCTCGAACAACCACTCCGCTTGCAAGCCCAGGCGCTGCCTTGAGGTGATCAGCACCATAATAGCCGTTGCTTTTTGCAGGATCTCAGTAACCATGCCAGCTCCTTCGACTAAATGCTCGAAGTTGTCCAGCAGCAGGATCAGCTCTTTATCGCGCAGGTAATCAATCAGCTGCTGCTTGAGGTCCCCTGATTCAGCCTGCTCTTTGAGCTCAACCTGCTCAGCCCGCAGTAGACCAAGCATCTTCAGAATAGTCGGGACGATTGCTTCAATGGAGCTTATTCCCGCTAGCGGTACGAAGCAAGCGCCATGCGGGAAAGCTTCCAACTGCTGCCCGGCTGCGGCAATGGCAAGGCGGGTCTTGCCCACCCCGCCCGGTCCGACCAGGGTCAGCAGGCGGCATGCAGGGTCTTCAATCAGGGAATTGATCTCCTTCAACTCCTGTTCCCGTCCGACGAAGCTGGTCAGGTTGGGTGGCAAATTATTAATTCGCAACTTATCCAAAGACGGAGCAGCCAGGAATACACCATACTTGATCTGCTCATACAAGCGGGTGGTTTCCTCAGCAGGCTCCACTCCCAGCTCGTTGGCCAGCAGCTCACGGCATTTCTCGTACTGCTCGCAGGCTTCGGAGCGCATGCCCAGCGAAGCATACAACCTCATCGCCTGGGTGTAGGATTCTTCCCTGCATGGATCGAGCTTCAACTGGCGTTGGGTATAGACCAGCGCTTTGGCAGGCTCTCCGCGCCATTCGTAAGTCGAGGCCAGCTGCTGCAGGGTTTCCAACGCTAGCTGTAGGTACTCTTCCCGCTTGATCCGTATCCAATCTTCGAACAGGTCGCTATCTGCCAGGGAGAAACCTTCCAAAAAATTTCCGTGGTAGAGATTGATCGCCTCGATCAATCGGTCGGTGCAGGTGGGGCAGCCCTCGATGCGCCGGTGGCGATGGGTCCTGCACGCCTCCAGCAGCTGGGTAAAGCGCTCCACATCCAGCCAGGAATCACTGTGCAGGTTGAATTGGATCTCTTCTCGGTTGATGATCAAATAGGGGGGTTGTGCTGCCTGGTCACCGATGGCATGGCGCAGCTTGGACAAGGCGTTGCGCAGGCTGTCATGCGCCGCTTTTTCGGACTGGTCCGGCCAGAATAAACCAGCCAGAGCCTCTCTGCGATGAGGGCGCTGCCATTCAACTGCCAGGTACGTCAGCAGTGCCCGGACTTTATCATACTCAAAGCTGGTGACGGTCTGCCCGTCCAGGGTCACCGTCATGGATCCTAACAGGGAGATGGATAGATGGGTCATGGACACCCCATAGGTTGTTCTTCAATCACAGTGGTAATTCTCACCTTCGCCCTCAGGGCACAGGCTCTGGCTTGCTCGAATGTCATACCGCACCCTTCTTCCCAAGCCTGGGTGAAAGCGGCCTCGCCCAATTGTCGACATGCTTCCCTTCCCTCAGAAGTTCTCAATCCATCTGGCATAATCCTTAAGACCATCATTATTCCACCCGAAATAGACCCACCCTTATTTCCCTTTAAATTCCTCCAGCAGCTCGGCCGCGGTAACAAACAGGTCTCGTTGCCTGCCGCGTTCACGGGCAGCCTCCACTACCTCAGGTGGCAGGCTGGCGGCCATCTCTTTAATGGATTTCCCTGCCACATCCTCGAACCACGGGGTCTTGCCGCATACGGCTTGTTCATCGATCAAGGCGCACAGCTCAACCGCTTGCTCCACCTGGTCGGTGATTGCAAGCATGAAAGCCGCTGCTGGCAGTGTGAAGCTGAGGGTGGGGTAACTGTGCAGCTCCGTGCTGGTCTGCAATGCTTGCACCAGCAGCTCTTGTGCTTGTCTAAGCTGACCTAACCTGCTGAGTGCCAGGCTCCATGCTCCCGCTACCCAGGCCCAATGAGCACGATTACCACGCTGATCTGCGAGAGTAACAGCATTTTCGAGGGAAACAGCTGCTTGATCGACATGCCCTTGGGCCAGGTCTACACATCCCAGGACGTAATGGATTACCATCTTGGCATACGTGTCATTGAGCTTGTTTGCCAGCTCCAGGTTGCCCTGCGACATCGTTCTCACCGTTTCATACTGTCCTGAGAAAGTTTTGACCAAGCACCAATTAGAATAGGTTTCATTTATATAAAGCAAATCTCCTATATCTTGAACATAAGGCAAACTTTCCTTATATG
>JBGPBQ010000254.1:0-5821 GCA_041481345.1 Anaerolineae bacterium | reverse complement strand
TGTCCATAGATAAAACCGGCTGAGAAAGTAGCACCTGCCCCACATCCATCAACGACATGGACATGCGGTGCCTCAACGCGGATGACCTGCTCGCCCTGCACTGCCAGGCTGCCCTCTTCCGCCATCGTGATCAAAGCCGTCTGCACGCCATTTTCCAACAGCTTCATCGCAACCTCCAACGAAGAAACCTTCCCATGTTGAGCGGCATCCGTGGTTGCCTGACAGATAACTGCCCGCCCCGCATAGTGCGTTAATAATTCGGGGTCAGCATGCCCATGCTCAAAATTTAAAAAGACAGGCACTTTCTTTCGGATGGCTTCATCCATGGCCCGCAGGATATGATCGCCGTCATACCAGTCCACATATAACATGCGCGCCCCTTCGATGAGTGTCAGGTCGGCGGTATCGAGTGTGCCCAGCACCCGCGGTTCTCTTTGCCAGAAATACGTCCGGGCGCCAGTATCGTCCGAGACATCCACTTCCAGGGGTGTTTTAAACTCCTTGGAGAAACGTACTTCCCCTGCCACACCCCATTCTTCCAGCTGCTGGGCCAGCAGGTGTCCGCGCGGATCGTCCCCCACCGCCGTACCGATCATAGCGGTCGGCAAGTCCCACTGGCGCAGCAGGCAGGCAACGATGGCCGCATCATCGAAGACGAACTCGCTGACTGCCTTAACCAGCACACCGCAGTTATGCTCGGGCAGCTGCTCAACCACCATGATGGCAACCGGGGTGAGCATGCCAAAACCAACGTAGACAGGTTTTTGGTTAGTCATTTTTCGATGAACGCTTTCATTTCCTGTAGGTACCAGCGCAGGTAACGGTCAAGATTGTATTCTTTATAAGTCGATAGTGGACCGGGTATATATGCGTGCGAGTTGACCCCTGCTTGTTGGTTGGTGCAGATCTTCCAATCCTGCTCAGCTGTTAAAAGCCAGAAGGGCAGCAGCTTATCCAGGTCGTAATCCCGACCTTCCTGAGCTTCACCATCCACCAGCCAGATCATGCGGATATCAGTGTAGGTTAGCCTATGTGGGGTGAGGCGCACTGCCACACTGTGGTCACAGCTGGCATGCATCCAGAAATTAGGTAATGTCCGGATGCGCAGCGTACCCACCTCTGGGTCGGTGTAGTCACCCATCAGCGGTGCCACCTGCTGGCCATCCATCGATTCGCTGACATAGCCCTCCACCAGTGGGGTGCGGTTGGCCGCGTACCAGACATGATGATCCGGGTCGGGAAATTCCGTCATCCCGGTTTCCTCCCTGAGCGACATACCCTGGGCAGCCAGCTTCTCCTCCAGGCGGGTGGTGACCGCCTTTAGCTGCTCGAGCACGCGCGGGATGGCGTCGTCGGCATTGTAATGGTCGAAGTTAGCCTTGATATACTGCGGGTGATTCACGTTGCAGTGGTAGCACTCCCGGTTGTTCTCCCACACCAGTTTCCAGTTCGCCTGCACGTCAAAATCCATGATTTTTGCTACTTTACCGCGTTCCAACCCCTGGGGATTGGCTACTGGCGCAATCGCTTTCACAACCGGATCGAAATCGACAGGCGCATCAGCCAGGCTGATAAAGATCATCCCCTCGACTTCACGGGCGTGCGCCCAGTGCAGTCCAAGCTGCGACTTGTCCAATTCCTCCTGCATTCCGCGTTGGAGCAGCAGGTTACCACGGCGGTCATAGGTCCATTGATGGTAGGGGCAGATGAAGCGCCTGATATTTCCCTGATCTTCCTGGCAGATCACGCTACCGCGGTGCCGGCAGACGTTGTAAAGGGCGTTGACCTGCCCGTCGTCCCCACGCACAATGATGACCGAATCCCCTTCCACATTATATAGAAAGTAATCCCCGGGGTTCGGGATCTGGCAAGAGAGTCCTGCGAACAGCCAGCCCTGCCTCCAGATGGCTTCCATTTCAGCCTGGTAGAGAGCCGCTTCGTGATAAAAAGTTCTCGGCAGGCCATGGTTGGGCTGGCGAGAATCCAGCAGGTCTTTAATTGCCTGTGCTTCCGTAGCGTTCATAGAAACATCACCCAGCTCCGCAAGAAGTCCAAATGATCAGATCATCCGGTTACAACCGCAATTGTTCACCCCGTGGGTCAAATAGCACCATCGGGGTGACCCTGGCCGGATAGCGACCCTCGATCAGGTCAACCTCAACAGGCGTGCCGGTCTTCGCTAAGTCCAAGGGCAGGTAGGCATATAGGATGTTCTGCTTAAGTGTATACCCATACCCACCGCTGCGCACGCGTGCGATGACCTTACCATCGAAATAAACCGCCTCGCCGCCATAGATCTGAGTGTAAGTCTTCTCATCCAGCACCAGGGTGCACAGCTTGCGTTTCAGTCCTTCCTGCTTCTGTTTCACCAATGCCTGTTTGCCGACAAAATCTTCCTTGTTGAGATCCACGCAGAAACCCAGGCCCGCCTCGTAAGGAGTCTCAAGCTGGGTGACATCGGCAGTGTAATAGCGGTAGCCCTTTTCCAATCGCAGGGAGTCAAGCACCTTATACCCACCAACCTCGATGCCGAATTCCTGACCAGCGTTCACGAGCGCATCCCAAATCAGGATAGCACGTTCGTTGGGGATATAAAGCTCCCATCCCAATTCGCCCACATAGCTAACCCGCTGTGCCCAGATCCTGACCCCATTGATTTGGATCATCCTGGCATGCAGGTAAGGTATCGCTTCGTTGGAGATATCATCAGGAGTAAGTTTTTGCAAGACCAAACGCGCCTTCGGTCCCCACAAGGCCAGACAGGCAAATTCCTGGGTGATATCGCGGATCGTCCCAGGTCCATCCTGCTCTTGCTGATGCATTCTGAGCCAGGCGAGATCGTTCCCAATAAAGGCAGAACCGGTAATGACCCAGAAACGATCATCGGCAAGGCGAGAAATGGTAAGATCGGCTTCCACACCGCCGCGCGTGTTCAGGAATTGGGCATAAATCGCCGAACCCACCGGTTTATCAATATCGTTATCTGAAACGCGCTGTAAAAGCGGTAGGGCACCCGGGCCACTCACTTCAATCTTACCAAAGGAGGTCAGGTCAAACAGGGTGACACGTTCGCGTGTGGCCTCATGCTCCATTCCAACGCGCTCGAAATAAGGGGGTCGCTTCCAGCCCCAGATGCGTTGGTCTGCGCCCATTCTCCGCCATGGCTTATCGGGCTCAAAGTAGTTGACGCGTTCCCAACCGAATTTCTCACCAAAGACCGCCCCCATTTCCTGCAGCCGATAGTGAACTGGACTGAGGCGATGCGGTCGCGCCCACTCATTCTCATCATTGGGGAAGCGTAAACGATAATAATATTTGACACCTTCACGGGTCCGCTCGGCAGCATATTCCGGGTTGGCATAATAATTGCCAAAGCGGGTCGCACGGTAGGTATAAACGTCAAGGGGCGCCTCGCCTCCTACAATCCATTCCGCCATGAGCTTGCCAATTCCGCCTGCACCACCATATCCATTCAGCGACATCCCCGCTGCGATCCACATGCCGCGTGCACCCGCCATAGGTCCGAGCATTGGCTGGCAATCTGGTGTGTATGCGCCTGGATGACAGACCAGGGTGATGATGCCCGCCTGGTCAAGAAATGGGATGCGACGGATGGCACCTTCGAGCAGTTGTTCGAATCGTCCATAGTCCGCTGGCAGAGTTGTATCGCCGTGTTCCCAAGGCACCCCGTCAATCCAGCGTGCCAGCGGGTCTGGCTCATAGCCACCAATGACCAGCCCACCCGCCTCCTGGCGCATGTAAACCAAATTATCTGGATCGCGCAGGCAGGGTGTGGTGGAAGGAAACTCATGCCCACCCACGGCTTTCAAGGCGATATGCTGGTGGTCCACTGGGGTGGTCGGAATGTGCAGCCCAGCCATGGCTGCCACCTGAGGTGCCCACATCCCAGCCGCGTTGACCACAATTTCGGTGCGGATGGGACCTTGATTAGTAAGCACACGCTTGATTTCACCCTTGGTAGAGAGCTCGAAACCGGTCACGCGCACGCAGGTTTTTACCTCCACGCCCATCTCCTTGGCAAGGCGCACCATCGTGGTCGTCGTGGTGTACGGGTCCAACTGCCCATCACGGGGCAGGTAAATCGCCCCATACAGGTTTTCCTTGCTCAGCTGGGGCATGATGGTCAAAGCTTCCGCCGGTGAGATGATCTCCACGTCCATGCCAATTGCTTTGGCACGGCTCACGCTGCGCCGCAGCTCGGTGAGCTGATCCTGCGAGGAAGCCACGCGTAAGCTACCGACATGATCAAAGAGACGTAACCCACTGTACAGCTCGATGCTGTATTTGCGGAACTGCATTAAGGTTTGCGAGGTGGCAAACTGGGTCACCAGCCCAGCTGCGTGGGAAGACTCCCCACTCGCAATCTCGCCTTTTTCGCAAAGAACCAGGTCGGTCCAACCCAGCTTAGCCAGATGATATGCAATGTTAGCTCCAACGATACCGCCACCAACGATAACTACGCGTGCCTGATCTTTCATCGAACCATTCCACCTTTCTTTGAGTTAAGTTTGTACATTTTCAAGCCAGGCGGTGAATTCTGGTGAATCCATCTTTTCAATTGCTCTTCCCCAGCGCTCGATCGCCCATCCCCAAAAATTATAATCAATCTTCGAGATTTTGGCCTGGATCGCTGCCCAGAGCCCCCAGCCAACATCGGACATGATCATATTGAGTTTCATGCGGGCGATCATGCCCACCTTCCGGCTGCCGAAATAGGCCTCACACACCTCGGCGATGCGCCCTTCGTCATACTGCAATTCCTGGCAGGTGTTGCCGAGCTCAAAACATGGATCATTGTTCCCGCTGTACTCATAATCAATGATGTGCATGGAATTTCCATCGAAGATATAATTCTCAGCTAGCAGATCATTATTACAGGGTACGGTTGGCAGCGGATGGACAGCCATAGCCTGCTCGATCTGCTTGACCGTGGGAAGTCTGGCTGGATAGCCTTTAGGGATTGTGATACCGTACTTTTTACAGATCTCAAGATAATACTCGGTTAGACGAAACATGTTGAAATCGGACAGAAAACGCGGGCCGCCGTGCAAACGCTTAATCGCCCTGGCAATCTGGGCGGGCATGCCTGCTCCATTGAGAGCTTCATTGGACATGGTCGTGCCCTCCAGGAATTCCAGGACCATCACCTGGAATTCGGGCAGATAATAACACACCCGCGGACCCACCCCGGCCTCAGCAGCGGCGCGGGTATTAAAATATTCATTGTGCCGGTCCACTGCCAATAATTCAGTGCCCTCCCCCGGCACGCGCAGAAAGAAAGGCACTCCATCCACGATCACTTTATAATTCGTGTTAGTCAATCCCCCCGTCATCAGTCGAATCGAGATACTGCTCCCTTTCCAATCTTCTATTCTGGCAACGATATCTTCAATGATCGGCATGATGTATTTTGAATTCTACTGCATGCTCAGGAAAATGGTGGTCAGTGCGCATGCACTGACCACCCATCCTACAGGAAAATACTGCTTTATTCAGGCGGGATCTCCTTGAAAGCGTAATCCACATTGATGCCCCTGGATTTCTGGCGGGCTTTGACGATCACAAACCATACTGCAGAGATCACGATGATCCCAATGGCGATGATCTGCGCCAGCATATTCTTAGGGAAGTCGGTGAAGTTCCAGTTCCCGAGCACACCCAGGGCTGGTGAAAGCAGGAACGCCACCACCATGGCCATCCCGAACCCACCGCCCAGCATGCCCAAAGCGGAGAGCCAGGGCATTGGCTTCCCATTAATCCACTCTGCCAGGTATTTGCGCATCGGGTAAAGGAAGATGAT
>JBGPBQ010000253.1:0-5829 GCA_041481345.1 Anaerolineae bacterium | reverse complement strand
GTGATGAATGATCCAGGGACGCATTGGATTGAATTGTTAGATGACGACGATAAACCAGTCCCCAATCTCTACAAGATATTCGAGATCGTCGCTGCCAACGATATGATCCTGGATCCATGCCATGCCAGCACCAAACAACGTTTCATTGTCATAGAAGAGGCAAAAAAAGTCGGGGTTAAGCATTTCATGCTGACTCACCCCAATTGGAATGTGACCAAGATGACCATTCCTCAGATGGTTGAGATAAGCCGACTGGGTGCGTATATTGGTATCTTTGCCTATGGAGATATACCCAACTTCAACAATCCCAAGTGCGACCCATATTACTTCATAGAATGCATCCAACAGATTGGGGCGGAACATATCTTCATTGCCTCAGATTTAGGGACAGTGATCAATGTATCTCCTGCGGAAGGGATGAAGCTCTTTGTTCGTATTCTATTGGCTACCGGTATGGAAAAGAAGGTAATTCGCCAGATGGTAGTTGATAACCCACGCCGCCTGCTGGGATTGGATTAGTTGTAAATGAATAATCCTGTTGTAAAGGAATAATTCTAATGAATACAGATTCCAAGAGCCGTCTCTCTCAGATGACTCAAACCACTCCTACCAGATTGTGGAATGATTCATGCTCGATTGAGGAGCTTACCAGCTCGATCGAGATGAACGGAGCCGTTGGTGCCACATGCAATCCTGTCATCGTGTTGATCGTGTTGAAAAAGGAATGGAGTCTCTGGAAGGACAGGATTCCTCAGCTTATCCGCGAGTTGCCTCAGGCGACAGACGAGCAGATAGCCTGGAAACTAGTGGAAGAAATCTCGCAGAAAGCAGCAGCACTATTGATGCCTGTTTTTGAGCGTGAACAAGGTAAATTTGGCCGACTCTCCATCCAAACCAATCCTAAATTCTATCGAAATGCCAGTGCGATTGTGGAGCAGGCTGAGCATTTCTCTCAGCTTGCCCCTAACATGGTGGTTAAGATCCCTGTAACAGCCGCTGGGATAGACGCGATCGAAGAAGCCACCTACCGGGGTGTGAGCATTAATGCCACGGTGAGCTTCACCCTTCCTCAAGCGATTGTGGTTGCTGAAGCTGTAGAACGGGGGCTTCGCCGCAGGGAAACAGATAAGAAGGATATCAGCCAGATGGGTCCAGTATGTACACTCATGCTGGGGCGATTGGACGATTGGTTGAGGCTGGTGGCGGAAAAGGAGGGCATCATTACCAATCCATGCGTATTCGACTGGGCAGGCGTGGCAGTGATGAAAAAGGCTTATCAAATTTTTCAGGAAAGAGGCTACCGCTTGCTCTTATTGAGCGCTGCGTTCCGCAATCATCTTCATTGGAGCGAATTCATCGGTGGGAAAGTCGTGATATCTCCTCCTTTTAACTGGCAGAAGAGATTCAACGCTTCAGATATCCCCATAGAAAATCGAATGGATAAAAATGTGGATCCATCCATTGTTGAAGAGCTGGATAGAAAGTTTAATGAATTCCATCGTTCGTACTATGAAGATGGTATGCGGACGGAGGAGTTCGATGATTTTGGTCCAACCCGTCGTACTTTACGCCAGTTTTCCAAAGCCACGGATGATATCATCACCCTGGTTCGGGATATCATGCTTCCCAATCCTGATATTTGATGATCCTAAGAGAGCGTCGAGGTGCTTCAGGTTAAGCCTATAAAATAAACCAATCCCGAATATGGAAATGGCTCTGTCCGATACCTACGCCTGCGCCTAGTTCGGTGAGCCATTCAAACATAGCAACAATTTACCTCGCACATGCCCTTTAATATTCGGTCAAGATTGATAGAATCAAATCGTTCTTATTGCAACATTAATTGTAAATAGCTATTTTTTAAGCTAAATAGACCCCAAAATCGGGCTGATTCGAGTTGACTTTAGCAAATAGTATTGCTATAATGTTGTCACGGTCTTAATCCTGGATTAATTTTATTAAACTGGATGGACCTACAGGGAGATCAGCCAAAGTTGCCAATCGTTTTGGGTAGTCGGAAAGGAGGTGTTGTCGCACCGATTTATCTGTACTAAGCCTTGGTAATGTCCCCTCTGCTGTCGCGGAACGATGAATCTCAGGGGAAAGCCTTTATAGGTATACGGATATTTGCGTACAAATCAATGAGAGGAGGATGTACGTAAAATGACTTTTCGTTTTCACCATGGAAATGGTGTAACGTTTGTTTACATTGGTTCCATGTCGAACTTATTCAAGTATGGGGGAATTGTTACCAATCATCTACAACAAAGGTCACCCATTCAAAGTGACTATCAACCCTGTGTACCTATTTTGAGGAGGAATGCATGTTAAAAATTAAATCATCCAAGCGGGTGGTGACGACGCTGGTTGCCTTCATCACGTTGTTCGCTTTGATCTTCCCGGTCGGCATAGCAACCTCAGCCGGTATAACTGCAACCATCAATTTCACCGTCCTGCATACCAATGACTTCCATGGACAACTGGAAAAATCTGGTAGCAACCCTGGTCTACCGAGTGTAGCTTATCAGGTCTACCTGCAGCAAGCTGCGGTGGGAGGTGCTCAAAACACGCTATTGGTTGACAGCGGCGATGAGATGCAAGGCTCACTCCTGTCGAATCTGTACCATGGCCAGTCCACCATTGGTGCCTTTAATGGTGTGGTGGGTTACAGTGCCGCTACCTTTGGAAACCACGAATTTGACTGGGGTCAGACAGTCCTGAATGATCGGACGACCCAGGCGTCATACCCGTTCGTGTCAGCCAACATCGTCAAAAATGATACCGGCGACTGCAATACAGCCGGTTGGGTCGTCCCAGACACGTTCAAAGTAGTTCCTTTTGTGGTCAAGACGCTTAATACGACCAGTGGTACGGTCAAAGTAGGCATCATTGGCGTGACCACTACGGAGACGCCCATCATCACGGTCGCCTCTGCTACGGCGGGACTTTGCTTCAAAGACCCGGCTGATTCGATCATCCACTACTACGACGCACTCAAAGCACAGGCCGATGTCGTGATTGTGCTGAGTCACCTTGGGTACAATGACGGTGGATATGGCTATGGGATCCCAGTCTATGGCGACCTGACCCTGGCGAACAAACTGCTCACTGCTGGTAAGTACGTTCCGCTCATCGTCGGCGGTCACAGCCATTCTAATCTCAGTGCTGCTGGGGTTGTAACGGTCGGCACCCTGAAGACTTATGTCGTCCAGGCATATTACAATGGCCGCCAGCTTGGTCGTGCAGATCTCTCGTTAGATACAACTACTGGGATTGCTACTGTAGCATGGCAAAAGATCGCTGTTCCGATTCCTGCAGCAGCTCCCGGCGACCCCCCTGGACCCACCGAGGATCCTGTGATTAAGGGGATCATCCAGACTTATGCGAGTGATCCTGCTTATCTGGCATTGATCAACCTACCTATCGGATATTCAGCCGTTGACCTGCCCCGCTTGGGCGGCACGGTGGATAACATGATGGGTACCTTCGTTGATGATGCTATCTACAACTTTCTAAACACTGATTCCAACCCCACCAACGATATCGATATTTTCTTCAATAATGCCGGTGGTATCCGCACCGATTGGTGCTGGAATGGCATTGACTGGGTCAACCTCAATTGCGTCGGCGGCACACACGCACCCGGGCTGCTAACCTACGGTGACATGTTCACCATCCTGCCCTTCGGCAATGCCACTGTCGTGGGCGATATGACCGGCGCGCAGATCCTCGAAGTGCTCAACCATGGTCCCCAGATAGCTGGTGTGATCCAACCGGCAGGCATCAAGTACACGTACTATAAATATACCGATGCCAATCCTGGCCCGCAGCCCTATGCCTGGGGTGCCTTTGATTACTGCGTGGTGAATAAAGTCACCAAAGTCTGTGAGCCGTTGGATCTGACCAAGACCTACAAGGTCGGTACCAACGAATTCCTGGCTCCCGGAGGTGGCGATGGCTACGGCGGTTTCAAATACATGACCAATATCACCTATTGGGGCGACATGCTCAACGCCGTCGATGCCTACGTTACAGCCCAATACGGCACGGCTGCAACTGCTTATGCTGGTCCTAATGGAGATGGCACGCTCGACAACCGCATCCTGCGCGATGGTGATAACAATGGTGGCAGCATCACCCCCCTCACCATCCTGCACCACAATGACTCGCACGGCAACCTGGCCAAGGGGACCTTTGTTGGCTTTACTCAGCTGGCGACGTTGATCAAACAGGAACGGTTGCACAACCCCACCCGCACCCTGCTCCTAGAGGGTGGCGACCAAATCCAGGGCGATGCCATGATGTATTACTTCAAATCGTCCTACTCTGGGTTTGCCGCCGATGGCACACCCTTACCACCCGCTCTGAATACCAACCCGATGATCGCAGTGATGAATTCCTTGAGCTATGATGCCATGGATCTTGGCAATCACGAGTTCAATTATGGCAGCGAGGTCTTCAAGGGCATCATGGCACAGGCTACTTTCCCCATCCTGGGCGCCAATGTCACTGATGACGGTCGCTATGGCCTCGCCGCGGCAGATGGCGGTCAGGGTGTCAAACCCTACATCGAGAAGACTCTCGGCGGCATCAAGATCGCTGTTCTGGGCATCACCAACCACCGTGTACCCAATTACGAGCTGCCCAGCAACATCGTCGGATTGACTTTCAGCAACCCGATCCAAACAGCCCAAAATGATGTTCCAAGTCTACGTGCCAACAACGACGTGGTCATTGCCCTAACCCACATTGGCTTCACCACTATCCCTGGTAGCGTTGAAGTGGACGCCAACGTGGATACCAACCTGGCTGCTACTGTACCCGGTATCGATGCCATCATCGGTGCCCACAGCCACACCAATCCTGCCAACCCAGGAGCACCTTACAAGCAGCTGCCGGCATATGTAAGCAGTCCAAACAACACCCCGGTGATCATCAACCAGGCTTATCGCTATAACAACACCCTGGGCGAGGTTATCCTCGGAGTACGCACCAAGGTAGGCGGCGGCTATGAGGTCGTCAGCCAGACGGGTCAATACCTCTCAGTCACCATTAATACCCCCGAGGATGCGGCCACCAAGGCGATCGTCGACCCATACGCGGCTGTGTTGAACACTTACAACAATACAGTGATCGGCCAAACTACCGTGGCGATCGATGCCCTGCAAGCCTTCACCCAAGAGACCAATGGTGCCAACCTGCAGGCAGACGCTTCGGTGTTCGAGTTAGCTAAACACGGTATCACAGATGTTGATATCCACATCTCCGGCGCAATGACCAACAAGGCAGTTGCTACCAACGGTCCCTACCCGGTCACGTTGAAAGTCGCCGACATGTTTACCCTTATGCCATACGAGAACTCTCTGGTGGTTCTAAGCATGAATGGTCCGCAGCTCAAAGCCGTGCTGGAGCGTGGCTACCGTAACTACTATTACTACAAATATGTTCCAGGTTATGGTGGCTACTCATACTACACCACCTGTATGCTCGACACCAACTCAATAGGTAGGATCTACTACAGGGATACTTCACCCACTTTACCGGACGGTAACAACGTCATGGGTCTGGTGATCAATGGCAAGGGGGTGGACTTCAACGATGCCAGTAAATATTACAACGTGTCCACCGTGAACTACCTGGCAGCGGGGTCCTGTAACTTCAACGATAATGGGGTCAGCCTGTGGCCGCTCAATCAGATCGTACACGACACGCAGTATTACGTGCGTGATGCAGTAATTGATTACATCACAGCCATGGGCACCGTCTCACCCGCCATCGAGGGACGTCTGCTGTTCGGCGATATCACCGCCCCGATTATCACAATCAATT
>JBGPBQ010000252.1:0-5837 GCA_041481345.1 Anaerolineae bacterium | reverse complement strand
CACGTCCAAAGCAGGGGACTCACGGATATCGTCAATATCAGGTTTATAGGCTGCTCCCAAGACCAGGCACCTGGCGCCTTTCAGCGTTTCTCCCCGGTCGTTGAAGGCGTCAATCACCCGGCTGACCACATAGCGCGGCATGTTGGTGTTTATATCTGCAGCCAATTCGATGAAGCGGGCATTATACTGGAAAGCCTTCATTTTCCATGATAAATAAAGCGGGTCGATGGGAATGCAGTGACCTCCGAGACCAGGCCCTGGGGTGAACTTCATGAACCCAAAAGGCTTGCTCGCGGCGGCATCGATCACTTCCCACACGTCCACACCCAGGCGTTCACACATGATGGCCAGCTCATTGACCAGGCCAATGTTGATCATGCGGAAGGTGTTCTCGAGTAATTTGGAGAGCTCTGCCGTCTCGGCTGAGGAGACCTGCACCACCGTCTTGAGGGCTTCGGCGTACCAGGCAGCTGCAACTTCGCTGCATTCCTCGGTGATGCCACCGATCACCTTGGGGGTATTCAGGGTGGTCCAATCCTCGCGCCCGGGGTCTACCCGCTCGGGAGAGAATGCCAGGAAGAAATCCTGGCCCACGACCAGACCCTTTTCCTTGCCGAGTTTTGGCAGCAGGACTTCACGCGTCGTGCCGGGATAAGTGGTTGATTCAAGCACGATGATCATGCCTGGGTGGATATATTTTGCCAGCTCCTCGGTGGCGCTCAGGATGAACGACATATCGGGGTCACCGGTTTTGCGTAGCGGGGTGGGGACGCAGATGCTGACAGCATCGCATTGGCGTAAGGCAGCAAAATCGGTGGTGGCAGTTAACTTTCCTGATTTCAGCAGGCGGGCGATCAGTTTATCGGAAACGTCCTGGACGTAACTTTCACCCTTATTTACTGCGTTCACCTTGCGTGAGTCCGGGTCTATACCGGTAGTTTGAAAGCCTGCCTCGCCAAACGCGGCGGCCAAGGGCAGACCCACATATCCCAACCCGAGTATTCCGATTTTGGCGGTGTGGTCATGCAGGGATTTCAGTAAATTAGATTTAACAGGGTTCATAACTCCTCTTTTGATGGATATCAGAACAGGCTCAGCTGGGTGGGTTCTGATTTATCTTCAGGTGGTTTTACTTCTTCGATGGGTGCAGACTCGTCTGCTTTGGCAATCAGCTCAGGCAGGCGGGTAAAATCGCGTTCAATCGATATTTTCAGGGAAGGCTGGTGCAATGCTGCGGCGGGATGGAACATGGGTACGATCAGGCGTCCTTTGATACGGTAGGATTGCCCATGCACGTCGCTGATCTTCGCATTCGGCAGGAAGCGCGCCATGGAATAGCGCCCCAGGGTGACAATGACTTTTGGGTTGATCACTTGAATCTGGCGTTCCAAGTAATCGCTGCATGCCGCCAGCTCCTCTGGCAGAGGATCGCGATTATTAGGCGGACGGCATTTTACCACGTTGCCGATGAACACATCCTGCCGCCGCAGGTTAATTATTGCGAGTAGTTCCTCAAGGTATTTTCCGGCTGCCCCGACGAAGGGGCGACCCTGTTCATTTTCATGGAACCCGGGTCCTTCACCGATAAACATGATCTCAGCATCCACCGGGCCTTCACCAGGGACGGTCAGCTTACGCGAATGGTGCAGCATGCAGCGCTCACAGACAGAAACCTCCCTGGCGATTTGGGCCAGGGTGGCTTCCGCAAGGTGTTTTTTTTCTTCATCCACGAGCTGCCTCCTTGAAAATGTGGCGTAAGTATACAGGATATCCCCTCATTATCCAAGGTTGATTCGTTATCTAAATTCCAACATTATCCAACCAGGTGAGATATCCTGACCCCAATTTGCTCAGGGTCATTAAAACGGCGTCCTCATTGTTGTCCTGGTAATATTTCATGCGGCGTCCAACGATTTCGAAACCGAATTTCTGATACATTTTCTGAGCGATGAGGTTATGCTCGCGGACTTCCAGCGTGGCGAGGATCGCGCCGCGTTGAACGGATTGGCGCAAAATCTCGGCGAGCAGTTTTTTTCCGATACCATGATCGCGAAAATCCGGATGAATGGCAATTGTAGCGATGTGAGCTTCATCGACTATGATCCATACTACCGCCATCCCAATAATGATAGGCATAGCTCCCGGTGGGATCAGCTCGTTGACGATGGCGAGGGTGGATGGATTCTGCGTCAGCTCAAATTGGAAGGATTTCTCTGGCCAGGGCAATGAAAAGGAAAGCACATCAATCTCATGGACCCTGGGGATGTCTTCCAATTTCATTGGGCGGTATTTTAGGATATACATAGGAGCCGTATGTATTGTTAGCGAGCCAGGCGCAGCCTGAGCTTTCCGTTTGGGGCAGCTGAACGCGCAGCAGGACGAGCTAATTAATTGGGGATCGGTTCACCCAGGTGCAGATAGGTCGGGGAAAGGGTTGCCGGGTCGTCGACATCTCCTGCCTGCCAGCGCTTCCAGGCAAGCTCTGCGAGTAGAGCAGGGCGTCTGACCGAATGCGCCGGTGAGGCGAGGATGACATTTTTATATTTCCTTGCCAGGGCATGCTGCTGCTCTTCACTAAGCTCACCACACACCAGGGTGGGCTCGTGAATTTTTTGGGATAGCTGGTGTGCGTCCATGATCTCGATGGGCGGGTTTAGCTCCCAGCAGCCATTATCGCCAGTGTACCATCCAACCACCAACCTCCCACGACCCGCCTGGAGAATGGCTGCCAGGGTAATTCCGAGTGAGACAGGCTGAGATTCAGCCACAATATCCAGGGTGGGTATCCCAACAATCGGTAGATGACCTGCCAGGGCGATGCCTTTGGCAACCGCAATGCCGATCCGCAGCCCTGTGAATGAGCCTGGTCCGGTTGCGACTGCCAGGATCTTGAGATTTTGGATGTTATAACCGAGGCGTGATAGCATCGAGGCAATGGCGGGGGCCAGCTCGACGGTGTGGTAATCCTGGCTTGCCCAAACGGTTTCGCTGAGTACGTGGATGCCATCATAAATGGCGATTCCCACATTACGCGTGGAGGTATCAATAGCTAGGAGCACTCAGCCTCCGTAGACCAATTTGCGGAATCGGGACAGTAAATCTTCATAATAATCACCGCGCCCAGAAAATATCAGGTCGCGCTGTACATCATCAATATAGTTCAGGTGCACCCATAACCCTTCGTTTGGCAGCACACTCTGGACGCGCTCCGCCCACTCGACAATCATGGGACCTTGATCGAGCATGCCATCCAAATCGAGTTCAATGGCTTCTGTCGAACCGTTCAGACGGTAAGCATCCAGGTGAAATAAACGCAGACCATCTGTATGACGGTAGACATTGACCAGCACAAAAGTCGGGCTGGAGACCTGGTCGAAAGTTCCCCAACCTGCAGCAATTCCTTGTACAAGCGTGGTTTTTCCAGAGCCAAGATCACCTACCAGTGCGACCAGGTCGCCGGGTTTGAGCAACGCACCAAGCCGCATACCCACCCGCCGGGTCTGTTCAGCGCTTCTGCTAATGATCTCCACAGAGTGGGAATCGAGGATGGGCATAGGAGGATTATACAGCGGATTATTAAAAATGGATAATAAGTTCCACTCGACGGACGCTCGCGGGAGGACTCTGAGGTTGTAATGGCTATCCTTTCGTTTTCAGGTTCGCCAGTGAAGCTGCCACGCGTTTCATACCTATATTCTCAAAGAAAATATCTACGATCTCGTCATCGTCCTGGATACGGCTGCTCAGCACCATCCCATCTCCCCAGACGGGATGCTGCACATGCGTACCGGGCTTATATTTTTGCGAAGTAACACGAGCGGATCCGGGGCGCTTGGATTCCCACTGGGTGGCGCTCGAGTCAACGCTGCTCAGCCTGGATGGTCGCATCGCTCTCATTGACACAGTCTCATCCAGCAAGTGCTCCGGGATATCCGATATGAAACGCGACGGCTCAACCGGGTCGGGATATCCGAAGGCGCTCCGGTTCTGGGCGTAAATTAAATACAGCCTGTCTTTTGCCCGGGTGATACCCACGTACAGCAGGCGCCGTTCCTCCTGCATCGCTTCGGGGTCGTCGAATGAACGTGAATGGGGAAGGGTTCCTTCATTCAATCCTGAAATAAAGACCACCGGATATTCCAGACCTTTGGCGGCATGCAGGGTGAGTAACGTGGGTACATTAGCGCTGGTCTCAATCGTGTCCTGATCGGAGACCAGGGCAATATTTTCGAGGAATTCGCTTACCGTGCGGTCCTGGTATTCGGCTGCCAGGCGGCGTAGCTCCATCACATTCTCCCATCGGTCACTGCCTTCGTCAGTCCCATCATCGATATAGGCATGGTAATCTGTCTGGTCAATAATCTGGTCCATGATATAAAGCGGGGCAAGCCCATTCACCTGGGAGGTCAAACGGGAAAATAACTCACCAAAACCTGCCAGGAGGGTCAGAGCCCGGTGGGGAAATAACTCTATGAACGGGCCAGGATCACGACCCATTTCGAGCAATAGTCTGCCGGGTGTCAGGCTGGCTTTCTGGGCTTGCGTGCGCAGGATCTGTAAGGTTTTATCACCCACCCCTCGCAGCGGCACATTGATCACTCTGATGAGACTCAGCTCGTCATCCGGGTTATGCGCCAGGCGCATATAGGCGATGATATCTTTCACTTCACGGCGCCCATAGAAACGTTGGGCGCCGACGAGTTTATATGGCAGACCTGCATGGAGGAATGCTTCCTCGAGAAGACGGGATTGGGCATTCGTACGGTACATGACTGCCACATCACCCGGTTTGATTTGCCCCCGTCCAACCAGGCTGGCAGTGGTGTCTACAATGAAAGATGCTTCCTGGCGGTCATCGTAGGTTTCGTGCAAGATGACCTTAAGCCCTTGGGTGCGTTGGGTAAATAACTGCTTTGGAGTGCGGTTAGGGTTGGGGTCGATGACAGCCATGGCCACATCCAGGATCTGCTGGGTGGAGCGGTAATTTTGCTCCAACAGGATGATCTGGGCGGTTGGATAATCCTGCTCGAAGCGTAAGACATTGCGGTAATCCGCCCCCCTCCAACGATAGATCGACTGGTCAGCATCACCAACCGCAAAAATATTGTTGTGGTAAGACGATAACTTTCTCAACAAGGCGTATTGAGCCAGGTTGGTATCCTGGAACTCATCCACCAGAATGTGCTCATATCGACGGGCATAGCGCTCGCGCACGGCAGGGTTATCTTCCAGCAAGGCGGCAGTATAGAGCAGCAGGTCGTCAAAATCTACCGCATTGTTCGTCAGCAGCATCTGCTGGTAGCCAATATACACCCGTTTGACGACCTCGTCACGGTAAGTTTGGACCGGGTATTCATCCGGAAGGATCAGCTCATTTTTGGCGTTGGAAATTGAGTTCAAGACTGCTAAAGGCCGGTATTGTTTATCATCCAGGTTCAGGTCCAGGATCACGCGTTTGACCAGACCCATCTGGTCATCTTCATCGAAGATGACAAAGTTTGAATTGAACGGCAGGTGTTCCGCCTCCCGGCGCAGGATGCGGGCGCAGATGGCGTGAAAAGTGCCCAGGGTCACGCCGCGGGCATTCTCCTCTCCCAGGAGGTTTTTCACCCGGTTTTCCATCTCGCGGGCAGCCTTATTGGTGAAGGTGACCGCCAGGATGTTGTAGGGTCTGACACCGATTTTGCCGATCAAATAGGCGATGCGGTGGGTGAGGACGCGCGTTTTACCAGAACCAGGTCCCGCCATGACCAAGACGGGACCCAAGCCAATCATTACAGCCTGTTGTTGTTGTTCGTTTAGACCAGTGAGGAGGTCCATCCGGCAAATTCTACCAT
>JBGPBQ010000251.1:0-5918 GCA_041481345.1 Anaerolineae bacterium | reverse complement strand
CTCTATAATAATATACCTTAATGGATAATTACAATTACCAAACATAGAGTAGAGCTGTTTACCTATTGAAGTTATTTCTGTCAGGTGAATAAATCAGATTAGAGGTTGATAGTGAATCGTAGTATTTGCAAAAGTGTAAGTTGATAACTGATGATGTATTTGGGTATTTGCATAGGTGTATGCTAAATCCTTCATAAATCATGTAGAATAAGATCGATAACAGAATAGTTGATTCCCCAACATAAGAGTGGAGACGAAAAAAGCTCCAGTCAAGAAATGTAAGGTAATTGTAATTATCCATTAAGGTATATTATTATAGAGAAAGGTTCTCATTATGCAGAAACAAAAATGGTTGCGGATCGTAATTACCCTGGCAGTAATTTCACAATTGCTCATAACTTTCGAAGCCCCAGTGAGGGTTGCAGCTGCTAAAGAGGCGACAATCGGGCGAAAATTGAATGCTGACAAACCAATGCTCTCTTCGCCTACTCTCACAAACTCAGGATTAGCCAGTGAACCATTCAATATTAATGGCGGACTAGTAGATGACACCACCTTGTCGGTGAGCATATTGAGCTCACCCTGGGCGATTCTCGACTCGAACGACCCTCAGGGTTTGAATGGACCGGTTCCACAGGTTTTTATGGTTGAGGGACAGGTGACAAATGTTGGAGCTTCCCTTGCGACCCATGTTGTCTTTACCCTGGATTACAACGAGGACCCTGCCAATGATTGGGTATTGTTGCCCGGTGAAGATCCTGAACGTACGATCGAAAGCCTTGCTCCGGGTGCGGAGTACCATGCATACTGGTTTGCGCGCTACGCCTTGGTGCCAAATTCTCCGCATCAGTATACAATTTCTGCACTTGCGGATAATGCACCACAGGTTTCCACATCGGATAACTTCTATGGTAACCCACAACCTGGCTCTACAGTTGAAACCATTTCTGACTTGAGCACAGGAAATACTGGAGTAGCAGGGATAAGCGCTGTTATCATCGTTGGGGTTGAATTCACTGTAACAGTGACCTATGACCTTGGCAATAATCCATTCAACTTGGTTTTCAGCCCAGTGGGCAACACTAATTTTGACCCGGCTGGGTATCGATTATCATCTTCTTCGGTTCAATTCTATAATGATGCGAGGACATGGCAGGAGACTGTTGCAGACCGGCTTTACTTCCCAGTGTTGGACAATCGTGCCCAGAGCGCACAGGTAACATTTACCTTCCTCGATTTATTAGCTGATAATACATACATATGCCCATACGTCGGGGTCGAATATTCTTCAACCCGAAAATACGACCAATTCTATTGTGATCCAGATCACGGCACGGTTCTTCCATTTGAGGGAACACTGATCTTTTCGATGGATAAACAAGTCAGTAGCGGTACAATCGAACAAGGAGAAGTCCTGACCTATACGATTTACTATTCCAACACGGGCACCCTGCCCCTGTCTTATGCGTGGATCTGGGATGATATCGATACCTCTCTCGGCTCGGTGATAACTCCGACGATCAGCCCCCCTCCCGACCCAACTGAAACCACCGGCAGCCGGGTGGCATGGTATCTCAATCATGTCCCTGCCTACGGGCAGCCAGGCAGCTCAGGGATGCTCACATTCTCTATTCTGGTTGATGGAGCAGGTCAGGATATCGCTGATGGTACACCATTAATAAATATTGCTAATTTCGGGATTAACCCTGGCAGCCTGCCTAATAACCCTGCGTTATCGGATAGTGTTACGACGACGATCCAGGCTCCGATGATCAATGCATTTAAAACTGACGGTGTGAGCTTTGCCGAACCTGAAGATCTTCTTAACTATACGGTGCAGGCTAGCAACTATGGATCTGTGACGGCTTATGGGGTGGTGATCACTGATGTGCTTCCCAGCGAACTAACTCTGGTTGAGACACCAACTCCCCCGCCCGATATTCAGATGGGTCAGACGTTGGTCTGGACCAGCCTGGGACCGATAGCGTCTGATGGGAGTGTAATCATTCAAATCCCAGTGAGGATAAATAATAAAACGCCATTAGGGACTTTCTTGATCAATAACATGGCTGTCCAGTACACAAGCCCTATCGGGCATTTGTATGCCATCCAGACAGCATCTGACACAACCACGGTCACCGCGCCGCTATTTACTGTCAGTAAAAGCGCTTCACCCGATCCAGTCTTCGCTGGGCAACCCATCGTTTATACGATTGCTTATGCAAACATTGGAACTGCAGGGGCGACAAATGCGGTCATCACAGATACAGTGCCCCTGAATACAACCTATCAATCATGCGGTGGCGCAATCTGCAGCATAAACGGCGGGATAGTGACCTGGCAGGTGGGCAGTGTACCAGAAAACTCAAACGGGACGGTCAGTTTTACCGTATTGGTTGATGGTTCTTTACCAAAGGGAAGTGTGATCTACAATAATAGTTATGGAATTGTTTCCGACCAGACGTACTTCCTGGCTGGCGCTGCTGTAACGACACCCGTAAACATGCTTGCTGACTTGGTGATAGATAAATCGAGCACGCCTAATCCGGTAACAGCTGGAGAAATATTGACTTACACGCTCAGTATTAGCAATCAGGGTCCATCAATTGCCGAAAACGTAATCATCACGGACGAATTGCCTGCTAATGTCACCTTTAATAGCATTATCAGCCAACCACCCTCCTTCTCCGGTCCAGTCCAGACGGGGCAGACGCTCACATGGACTACACCAGCATTGTCGGCTGGAGAAAACGGAGCAATTGTCTATACGGTGCTGGTGGCTCCAGATGCCATTGACCCGCTTAAGAACGTAGCTAGCATCAGAAGTACCACCGCAGATCTGACTTTGGAAAACAATCAAGATATCGAACACACCCTGATCAGCTCTCCAAATCTGGCAAACATCTATGGATGGGTGTATGAAGACACGAACGGCAATGAGGTGAAAGATCCAGGTGAGAATGGTATCCCGGATGTGGTCATCACGATGGATAGTGTCGTAACAAACACAACCGCTGAAGATGGTTGGTACAATTTCATCACCGATGTAGAGGGTGATCATATTCTATTGGAAACGGACCCTGCTGGATACACCTCCACAACACCCAATGAGGTGCAAGTATTTGTGAGCTTGGGTAACAGCTATCGCGTCGACTATGGTGACTTTCCTTTGTGCACCTGCCCACCAGATAATTTCGAGAACGATGATTCCCAGGTCGATGCGAAACCGATCTCAATCGGACTATCGGGCTTGCAGGAACGTACATTTTGCGACGATGCCACCGATTGGATTACCTTCACGGTAGAGAGTGGAGGAGTCTATACAATCACTACCGACTCTTATGGTCAGCGTGCAGACACCTTCCTGGCACTGTATGATACCAATGGAGAGACCCTTTTGGCTGCCAACGATGATTACCAAGGCGCGCCCGATTATTCATCGCAGATCGTATGGCAAGCTCCAGTCTCTGGCGTTTATTATATCCATGTAACTAACCGGGCTGGTTTGACCTGCTGCCAGACAAATTATCGGGTATGGGTAGTAGGTGTATCCCAAATCAGCCTGAATTACTTCCTGCCGATGATCAACAAGAATAACCAGAATAAATCCGATGGAATCAGAGACTTACTTTCGGCGAGCCCTGATGGAGTAATTTACCATTTATGCCCTGATACTTATGAAGTTGATGATACGTGGGAGCAGGCAAAGGCGATTGTTCCCGGAGGGCTACAGGTGCACTCGTTTGATAGTAACCCGCTAATATATTCAGCCGATAAGGATATCCTCGGTTTCGATGTGAATGCCAATGATGTGGTCACCTTCACGGTGTCAGTCACGAATACTCAGACACTACTAGAGCTGTTTGACGAGAATGGGAATTCACTGGATATTACCGGAACCACCCAGATCGTCTGGGAAGTACCTGAGGCAGGTCACTACTACCTGAGCGTTAGTCCCGTGGTGCAAACTTTTGGCTGCTCGGACGTAGTTGGTTATCAATTAGGAATGGAAATATCTGTACCGCCAGGGATCTACCTTCCATTAATCACCAGGTAAGCGGTCGTTAAAACCCAGGAGTTGGTATTACCACCAACCCCTGGGTTGATTTAGTCTGGTTGACGTTCACCTTCTTGTTGTAGAGTACACATACCAGAAGGTCCGCTAGCTCAACCTGGCAAAACTCCAGACTCTTAAGCAGAATTCTCGCGAATGGATTAAATGCCCTTGCGGTCATTTAATCCTTTTTTATAATATTAGAGATTATTTTCTGTTTCGTCGCTGGTTTGGGTCTACTGATAACCCCTGCCATGAACGCTATATTTCTCATCTGCCTTCAATCTCGACGGAATATAGGTTTTATGGATATAACCGTACTCGAACTACTTCGATTACTTTTATCTCCCCCTATGGACAGGACCGCAAGTTGCCTTCCATCATTAGTTTACTAGACTGTTTTCTACTCACATTTATCCCACATTGGTGCTGTAGTGGTGCAGACCAATTTTGGACGCATTGCTACTTGGTGCATATAGAAGACATGTTGGATAAATATTCCGCCACATATGGGATATTATAGATCCTTATCACCATATGTATGGGGTGGACATTAAAAATTGGGCTTCGGATCAGACGGTTGTGGGTTCGAATCTCACCGGGGGTGCCTTTATCTGGGAGTAAATATCTGATTAACCACCATTGTTAATATTTATTCGGCTCTATTGTATATATAATTATTAATAAGATCTTTTGTCAGAAACTGAAATAGAGGATAAGAGTTGCAAGAAGAGGGCAGAATGAATGATAGTATGCAACTGATCAGCAGTGTAGAAAGCGCCGCTATATTCCTGGTTACATTACCGGCTCTTTGGATCTCCGGACGGATTATTCTCCGTAACTATGCCGTTGAAAACCGGGCTCTTCAAATCTTCCTTTGGCTCACTTTAGGAGGGCTGATCCTCACGTCATTAGTGGATTTCATTCGCTATCTCAGCTATGTTCTTTACTTGATCATTCCCTCTGCTGATAAAGTCGGCTCCGCATCGGTTTTCCTGGGTAAGGCACCTTATTTATATTATTCGACGATCACTCTGGTCCTGGGGATTGCCGTTTATGGCCTAGCTCTCTACTACGCACGCAAGCTGGTAGCTCAAAGCAAGCTGCCGTTTATCCAGGGATTACAGATAAGTAAATGGGAATTTGGGTTTGTCCTTTTGGGAATTGCAGGCTTGGTTAATCATATGGTCGGGGGAATTATCGTCAACTTCGTTACTATTTATTTCCCCAGTTTGACCGCCCAGCTCGATCTAACTCAACTTTTCAAAGGTTTCTGGATCAGCTGGCTTATTGGTTTTATTATATTGATCGTAACATTGTTCTTCATGAGCGAATTACTCAATCGAAGAGAGAATAAGTTGTTCTCATAAACTAATCAAGCTTGAAAGATACGCTTATAGATGCTTAATATAGAAAGAAACTACATCATCAAGAGTATTTTAACAAATCACGGGAGTGCAATTTCGTATAATATTTCCAATCTCTGATTGGCGATATATTTTTATGAAAACAACTGTTAGCATAAAATCCAGGCTTCCCAGTCCATTCAGCTCTTTCCCTTTCAAGAATCAAAGACAAATTATCGGGGGGGTGATTTTTATCATCGGCTCGCTCTTCGGTTTTGGTTTCAACAGCCTGGCCGTGATAGCCGATCTGAATGGGGCAAGTTTTTGGGGAGATTTCCGAGATGCCATGAATTTTGACCGCGATCAGCCCACCCAGGCAGATCTGGTCAAGATCCACTGTCCCATCCTGCTGGCTCCCGGAGAAGAAGGGACTATAACGGCCACTTTCCGGAATCCCAATCAAAAAAAGGCCGATATCTTGGTCAAAGTGGTTGTCAGTAAACGCGATTTTAAAAATT
>JBGPBQ010000250.1:0-5918 GCA_041481345.1 Anaerolineae bacterium | reverse complement strand
TGATCGCCCTGGATGAAGACAGGGCCGGTATAGCCTTCAGCGATGGCGGCGGCAAGCACATTCGAGGAATACTCAGCTGGACGCTGATCAGTATAGCCCATCTCTGAGCGTGCGATCTCAAAGACAAACGCACCGGCATTCATTTCTTTAGCAATTCTGAACACGGCGCGAGCTGAATCAAAGGCGAGCATACGCAAGTTCATGGCGGGGACGGCGAAAGTTAGTGGGATTTCCCCACGCCCACGCGCCAGATAGAGATCGATGATGGAGGCCGGGATGGCACCGAAGGCCAATGCAGCCTGGCGGATGATATATTGGGCTGCCCCTTTATCGACAGGACTACCCAGGGATGCAAGCTCAGCCAGCTTATAAATATTATCTTTAAATTTTTGATTATCTTTAATTTCAACCTGGTGGTCGGTAAACACCAGGCTGCCTCCCAGTAGATCCAATTGCTCTTTTATTGCGTTCATTAATACCTCCTGGTCTAAAATCCACAAGGTAGGATTATATCATTTCCGGCACGGCTATTCCGCTCTCGAATGTCCCTTGATATAATACAACTCGATTTCGATTTTATGCTCTGGAGGCTAAGCGGTGGAAAAGATCCATTTTGGAACAGACGGCTGGCGGGGCAGGATTGCAGAAGATTATACTTTTGCCAATATCCGGCGGTGCGCCCAAGGGTTTGCAGACTATTTGTTGGGTAAGGGGGCGGAGGGTGAATGGGTGGTGGTTGGATATGACCAACGGTTCCACTCTGAAAATTTTTCCAATGCGGTGGCAGAAGTATTGGCGGCAAACCGCCTGAGGGCATATGTGACCAATAAAGCCACCCCCACACCGGCAGTATCTTACTCTGTAGTTAATAAAAATGCGGTGGGTGCGGTGAATATCACTGCGTCACACAACCCGGCGACCGACAACGGTTTTAAAGTGCGTGATGAACATGGAGGCGCAATCGACCCGGCGGGATTATTGGAGATCGAAGCGCATATTCCAGATTCTATGGAACAGGTTAAGCGTATCCCGCTTGAAGATGGAATATCGCAAGGCAGGATAAGCTATTTCGATCCCAACCCAGCGTATATTCAACAGATAAACAAATTGATCGATGTACGGAAAATAAAGGAAGCAGGTTTGTACGTGCTGGTAGAACCGATGTGGGGAAACGGGATTGGATGGTTTCCACAGCTTCTCAAGGGCGGTAAAACCAGGGTGGAGGAAATCCACAACGTGCGAAACCCGATTTTCCCTGAAATGAAACGACCCGAGCCGATCCCACCCAATGTGGATGTGGGACTTCGGGAAACCGTGAGACGGAAAGCCGATGTTTTGATCATCACCGATGGGGATGCAGACCGGTTAGGTGTGGGTGATGAGGCGGGTCAATTCATCGACCAGCTGCGGGTTTACGGGCTGTTGGGATACTATTTCCTGGAGGTTAGAAAAGAGCGGGGTCCGATCGTAAAAACCTTATCCACGACCAATATGCTGATCAAATTGGGTAAGCTCTACGACGTCCCAGTGTATGAAACCGGCGTCGGGTTTAAATATGTTGCTCCCAAAATGCTGGAGACGAACGCGATGTTGGGTGGCGAGGAATCGGGCGGGTATGCGTTCAGGGGGCATGTCCCTGAGCGAGATGGGATTTTAGCCGGGCTATACATCCTCGACATGATGGTACGGTTGGGTCAAAAACCATCAGAATTGATCAAGACATTATTCGACAAAGTTGGGGCTCACTATTATGACCGGATCGATACGCCGTTCAGTGGCGACCGTGCTTCACGCGAGAAAAGCATTATAGAAAGCAAGCCAGCTGAGATTGGTGGAATTAAAGTGGTGAATCTGGATACGACAGATGGGTTCAAGTTCAACCTTGAAGATGGCGGCTGGATGCTGATCCGGTTTTCGGGCACTGAGCCGATCATGCGGGTGTACTGCGAGACCACCCGTCAGGAGTGCGTAAAAGATATCCTGGATGATGGACTACGGGTGGCAGGTTTGAAGTAGTGTCAGCCCGCCTAACGATAGATCTTGTCGATACACACTGTCACCTCAACCTGGAGGAGTTTGATCCTGATCGCAGGGAAGTGATAACCCGAGCCCGGGAAAATGGAATCAGCAGGATATTAGTCCCAGGCATCGACATTGCGACCAGCAAAACCGCGATAAAGTGCTCGGTCGATTATGTACAGGCCTATGCGGCAGTGGGAATACATCCCAACAATGGATTGAGCTGGACGGGAGGCTCGCTTCTCGAGTTGAAGCAGCTGGTATATGAGGAGAAAGTGGTCGCCATTGGAGAGATCGGATTAGATTATTACCGTGACTATACTCCAAAAGAATTGCAGCGCACCATCTTCAGTCAACAGCTCGAATTTGCAGCTGAAGTGGGATTACCTGTCATCGTTCACAACCGGGATGCGTCAGAAGATATTATCGATAGGCTTACAATCTGGCAGAGAAATTTAGAGGCTCTTGGCTCTAGATTAGCCAACCACCCTGGTATGCTGCATTCCTTTTTGGGAAGCGTTGAAATGGCGAATGTTATGGTTGCGAATCATTTTAAGATCGGCATAACCGGAGCGGTGACATTCCGGAACGCTCAGAATCTTCAGGCAGTGGTGGAATCGCTGCCATTGGAAAGCATATTTATCGAAACGGATGCTCCTTACCAGACGCCGCATCCATTTCGAGGCAAGCGTAATGAACCAAGCAATGTTAGAATAGTAGCAGAAAAGATAGCCGAGTTAAAAGCAATCCCAGTGGAAAAAGTCGCCACGGTTACGACACAAGAAGCAGACAAGCTGTTCAATTGGAGAGAAATCCATTGTTAGATGCCAAAATTACTGCACCGATTGAAGACCGGATTGGGCTGGTTGAAGAAAGAATGCGAGCACAGTCAGACGGGCATCACACGGCGCTGGGTGCTGCACTACACCACCTGTTAAGCTCGGGGGGCAAGCGCATCCGGGTTATTGTGACGCTGCTCACCGGTAAGATGTTGGGGGCGGACCCGGATAAATTGGTCACACTGGCGGCCGCGATCGAATCACTGCATACAGCTACACTGGTGCATGATGACCTGATCGATGGTGCGATGATCCGACGGGGTATTCCCACGCTAAACGCACAGTGGTCACCTGCGGCGACGGTGCTGACCGGAGATTTCATCTTCGCCAAAGCGGCCAAACTGGCAGCGGAAACCGGCTCGGTGGAAGTGATGCGAATTTTTGCGGAGACCCTGGCGACGATCGTGAACGGTGAGATCACGCAATTATTCAGCAGCAAATGGATTGCCAACCGTGAAAATTACTATCATCGAATATACGCTAAGACGGCGTCTTTATTCGAAGCATCCACTACAGCTGCAGCGGTGCTGAGCAGTACTGAGGCCCAACAGATTACTGCTCTGAAGCTATTCGGCTACGATATCGGCATGGCATTCCAGATCATTGATGATATCCTTGATTTCACAAGCGAGCAGACCACGATGGGAAAACCGGTGGCAAGCGACCTGCGGCAAGGCTTGATCACCCTGCCGGTCCTATATTACCTGGAAAACAATCCCAGTGATATGGACCTGAGGAACATCCTCGAAAGCAGTTTTTGCGATGAAAACTGCTTATCCAGTCTGCTGATCTCGATTAGACAAAGCGGTGTGATCCAATTATCGCACGATGAAGCTCGCCAATACGTCCAGAAGGGGTTGGTTGAGCTGGAGAAACTTCCGGAATCCAATGAGAGAAAAGCGCTGACGGATTTGGCAGCTTTTATTGTTGACCGTGAAATTTAGTTGACAAAAGGATAAGGTCGTAGTACTATTTTCGTTCTCTTAAATGGCGAGGTAGCTCAGCTGGAAGAGCAGGGGACTCATAAGCCCTTGGTCGTGGGTTCAAATCCCACTCTCGCCACTAATAACTTATAGCACTATCTACTCGATATATCCCTATATAAAGTGGTATTTGGTGGCCTATCCTGGAAGGATTTCTGGATAGGCCCTTGGTTTTTTCGCACTACGATTATACCCTCTAAGGTCTTGAACAAAGAAGGATGCCTTACTGAAAGGTTGTTAGTCTAATGTACCATCACATTAGTCTTTGAGTATGCCCGCCTCTCGATTGAGAAACGGGCTTTTATAAGCCGTGCGTTATAACGTGGAAGGCAGGCGGCACGGGAGCCTACTCTCCACCCACCTGGTGCCCATGCGGTGCCCTATAGGGTCACCGACACCAAGAGAAGAGTTATTCAATTATTTATAGCCCCATGTTCACTTGTGGCGTAGTGTACTCCTCTACTAAGGGTTGTTCAAAATTAATATATTCAAAAATTCACGGAGTAATAAAGAACTTACCCTGAGCAAATTGGTCTACTAAGGCATAATGATTTTCCTATATATTCGTTGGTTATTCACAGACATCGGAGCACATGCTCATTACGCTTCACTAATGCTTTTATGCTGTTTTATAGAAAGATTGAAGGAATAAGGGCCGTGCGATAGGCATGACACTAACAGGGGTGAAACGGGGGGCTATGATGGTGTGGCTAAGCATTCGATAAAAACAAATAAATCGGGGTTACGCTACCAATAGGAAAGAATATTCAATTGTTCACTCCCTGTGTTCCCTTTAGCAGCTTGATACCCCCGCCCAAAACCAGATAATTTCCAGATGCGTAATGCTTGGTAATTGATTCACAACCTCTTTCCCGCTTGCTGAACCTTGACCGATTTTAAATCAAAAATCCATCGTCACGGCCTTCCACCTTCAGAATTGGTGTGTGACGATGGATTTTCTAATTGTTTACGGCGTGTAATCGGTCGGGTGAGACGTGAAAAACCTTTCCGTTCCATAGTGTCGGATGTAGTTGGACATGGGAGGCGTCTGGAAGCCGCTCACTACTTGGACAGCTGACTCAATAGCGCATCTGTGCCTGTAAAAGATACCTGCGACGAAACGGCTTGCAGATGACTCACGAGAGCATCTGTGCCTGCAAAAGATACCTGCGGCGCGATGGCTTGCAGATGACTCACGAGAGCATCTGTGCCTGCAAAAGATAGTTGCAGCGCGATGGCGCGTTGGTATCGCTCGTCGACATAATCTGGTCGGGCTAGTTTTACAGCATCCGCACTAATCCTTTGAGGTGAAGAAAATGCCTTTATACGAGGAACAAAATTCACTCCCAGGAATATCAAGACTAGAGCCAAAAGTCCGAAAGCAACCCCGAACTTTAGTAAAGTTTTTGTAGACATGATTATCTCCTTTATTCTAAGGTTTTTGTTGATTAGGATTACCCCCTAAAGTAACCCACCTATATAAGACTATTTAGATATAATATATCATAATAATTTATATATTGTTATGAAAATTATATGATAGATGTTTGAGGTTTCGTACACGTGTGAATCTAATTTGAAGGGAAAGCGCCAATTCATAGCATAGATTTCTACATATATTGGGGAATGACATCAGACACAGGCAACTGTCTTTTAGAACAGACAAAAAATGTAAGCAGTCACCAGCTTATAGCTTGTTATTATCCACAGGGCTTCCAATCCTGTGAGTCTGTTCTATATCGTCGGTCGTCTGAGCTAGGTATCTACGCAACATCTGCAAGTTAGCACGCCCCATCAGATTTTGCGAGTTGAATACATTTACGTCTGCTCGCATCCCACGTCAAGTGAAACTATCACAGAGAAAGATGTGGTCATTGGTTCAGGCAGGGATTTAAAACAAATATCAATATTCCTCCTGTGGGGATGGTGAATAGAGGAGGAATGTTGCGTGGTTTATTGCTGCAAAATCCGCTCCATGCCGCACAGTGATTCCGGGGTATGTCGCACAGTGATTCCGGAGCATGCCGCACAGTGATTCCGGAGCATGTCGCACACTTTACAGGAAAATTAGGGAGAG
>JBGPBQ010000249.1:0-6023 GCA_041481345.1 Anaerolineae bacterium | reverse complement strand
GTTTTCCATCAGCATGCTGGCAGAGAACACATTGGGAGGTATCCTACCTTCTGGAGGTCAGCTGTCCATCCTGCTAGTGGATGCGGATAAACAAGTTCTCTATAAAATTGGTAACTTGACTGATCAATCAGGTGATCATCCAGGAGTTGCCCAAGCACTACAAGGGCAAACCGGCACGGTTTACGTGAAAGAGAAAAGTGGTGATGAACACGTGACTGCCTACAGCCCCGTCACAGCTGCGGGTTGGGCTCTCGTCACGGAAGAATCATGGGAATCAGTATCCACTCCCACACTACGTGCATCACAAACTGCACCATTAGCGCTTATCCCAGCTATCGCGATAATGTTACTTGGATTGTATCTCGGGGCAAATCAAGTGGTAAAACCCTTACGCACATTGGAATCAAAAGCTGCGACACTTGCCTGGGGTGATTTTAAAACCATCCAAGAGCCAGTGGGAGGTATTACCGAGATACAACATCTCCAAAAAGAATTGATCCACATGGCGAATAAAGTGAAAGATGCCCAACGCAGCCTGCATCGCTATATTGGCGCCATCACGGATGCACAGGAAGATGAGCGCAAGCGCCTGGCACGTGAGCTGCATGACGACACCCTCCAGTCATTGATTGCTCTCAAACAGAGGGTACAACTTACACAGCTCGAGCTCCCTCTGTCTATAAATGCCGATACACCTGAATCAACTAAACTAAATGAGATTGCATTGCTGACCGAGCAGACTATCGAAAACTTACGCAGGGTGACGCGCGCATTGCGGCCAATTTACCTCGAAGATTTGGGATTGGTTACTGCCTTGGAAATGTTGGCTAAGGAGACTGAGCAGCTAAGAGGAATCCAGACTGAATTCCACCACCTGGGAACAGAAAGACGATTGGATCCAACTACGGAACTGGCACTCTATCGTATGGCACAGGAAGCTTTAAGCAACGTCTTTCGCCATGCACAGGCATCACATGTAGTATTAAGTATCACCTTTACAACCGAAAGCGTGACGATCCAGGTAACTGATAATGGCATAGGCTTTGAGGTACCCAAAAGTTCAGCTGATTTTGCCCCAAGCGGACATTTTGGTTTACTTGGTATGTATGAACGTGCGGAATTAATTGGTGCTACGCTAGAGATTCGATCTTCCCCTGGACAAGGAACCAGCCTGATAATCCTTCAGAATTCAACGGTTAAGTAATATCACTCTAATATTAGTAACGCATATCTGGACATTGATAAAGAATCTAATCTTGCAGAAATGCACATCCCCCTTCATATATCATCATGTTTTTCATCAAATAAAGCTTTCGCCTGATCATGTAAACTTGCTCGACGTTGTTGGTGTTCTACGGCGTCGATTTCGCCACGCTCCCTTGCTTCATCCAGTTGAGCAATTTTGACAACAATTTCATTGAGGCCAGGTATATCACTATGATTATCCGCGTCTACTTCGGTATCATCCTGTCTGGTTCTACGCCATTGCCACACACCGACCCCGATCATCGCTAAACCAAAGACACCAGCACCAATACCAAAAGTCGAGTTCAATGGTAGAGACCTAGGTTTGGTAAGGCTTGTAGTGGCATCGGTGTTGGATTCTATATTGGGCTTACCCAAAAAATCAAGCTTAACTGTTTGACCGACGGACAGGCCTTTGTAGGTATAAACCTGATACAAGGAGTCATCCTGCAGGGTGGTGAGTTCTGGGCCTTGTAAATCTTGACCACTTAGAATCACTCCTTCTTCAGCAGGCAGAAGATAATCAATATTTCCTATAACTAATGGTGCGGTATAACTATAGGTCATCTCGTCTTTGTAAGGTGCGAGGTAACTCACCATGATCTGACTGGTATTTTTGCCGGGCACCAGCGGAGCTTTGTCGGCGAAACCATCAGGTAGCTTTACGAAACGATCCGCGCTATCGGGCTTGAAAAAAACGTAATCAGCCCCAGCGGGTAATGGGAATTCGACGGATGCAGGTTGACTATCGTCAAGCGTCAGGGTTCCGGTTACAGTGCGATCTCCCAGGTTGGATAGTAGGTAAATTTCACTTACTTCAATTCCATCCTGGGCAAAATTGAAGAGCACATGCATCTCATCCACCTGCACTTGAGAGAGATCATTCGTTGTCTCATAGATAGGTATCTCGATATTCGGGCTGGTTACACCATCATATGGGACGGGTTCCGAATAATAAGTGGCAGCTTTATAGGTAACTATGCCGGCGTAAAATTCACCTGGATTCAATGGAACCTCATCGAAACGAAAGCTGCCATCTTGTTCAGACTGAGTGTGCAACATCCCGACTTGCGTATAGTTTTGATCCAGAATGTGCAACATCACAGACAAACTATCAGGCATTTTTCCACCCGGGCTGCGGTTGATAAAAGAACCGGTGACTTCACCAGTCGGCACGGGTTGAGAGTCTGCGGAAGGTGTGGGGGATTGGGCGAATACGGGAATGGAAAAGGCGGCGAGAAGGATAATGAGAAGCAGGGGAAGAAGCAACCGTTTTATCATGAGGTTCCTTCCACTGACGGCTGCGTATTTACTATTGCTAATGGTGAACCACAGCTCATGCAGAACAAATCGTTCGGCTGCAACTTTCCCCCACATTTTGGGCATGGTGCCTCTGCAGTCATCCCACACGCACGGCAGAAACGGTCAGTTGGCTCCAGATTAAGCCCGCATCGACTGCACACTCGTGATGTGGACTTTTTCTCACGCCGTAATCGAATCGCCTGCTCCAACTGGGCGTCAAGCTCTGCGTCTTCCTTCTCTTGTGCTTCAAGTGCAATGGCAGCCTGAGCAAGCATCGCCTCCCGTAATCCAATGTAGTCTTCTTCGGCGATTTTTCCAATCTGGTGATCAAATTCGAGATCACGCAATGCCAGTAAAAGTGATGTATGGCGATCTTTAGGTGAAATTACTTCCTCGCCAACCACATCGGCCTGTTCAAATAGCTTTCCATTGAGAAATGGATTGATCACGAATGGGATAGCCAGTACCATCATGGCGATCCCGATAAGTATGGCTCCGATAGACATATTATTTCATCTCCCGTAATTCTTTTTCGATACGCGCAATGGCTTCCGGCGAGACTGAAGCAGATGGGGGGTTGTTAACCAACGGTTTTCGGACTGAGCGCCAATTTTTAAGTACCTGCCAGACCAGAACTACACCAAAAAGTACTGCCAGCACCGGAAGCATCCATACCAACGATGTAAATCCGCTGCGTTGGGGTTCAGCCAGAACCCGTTCTCCATATTGGGCAACAAAGTAATCTATGATTTGTTGCTCACTCCAACCAGCGCTTAGTTGGTCGCGGATTTGAGCGCGCCAGTCTTCACAGGCTTTAGTCTCACATACATCCAAGGGTGTGTTCGGGCATACCGGACAGTAAAGTTTTTTAGCGACGGCGTTGACCTCGTCGTCGGTGGGATTTTTCTCCTGGGCGTAGGCGACAACGGTTGCGACAAAAAAAACGGCAAACAGGCTCAACAATACCAGTAACAACTTGTATTTCATAACGATCTCCCTGTTTTTGGGAGAAGATGTGCATTCAGGATCAGCACCCAGACATCTTCGTTCCTTAAAAGTTGATCCTGCGCGGTTAAACTAAATCGACTCAAAATTCTCATGCGTCAATCTCCTGGTGAAGATTGTAATTCAGCGGTTTTAAGAGCATAGGAGACCTCCTGTTTACCAGACGGCCAGGCACTGATCAGCGTACCTAGAACCATGAAGAGTGCGCCAATCCATACCCAATTGATCAACGGATTAATATAAATCTTGAGGGTGGCACTATTGACTGCATTCTCACCCCAGCCAAGCAGCAATACGTATACATCCTTCCCCGGCGTTGAATATACTGCCGGTACGGTGGAAGGTTGTTTCTGCACGATGAAGTAATCGCGCCGGGGTTGGAGAACGCGGATCAAACGATCACCCTGAAATAATGTGGCAGACGCCTCAACGATATCCCGCCCGTCAGAGCCGGGATATTCTCGTAGTCCGTCAAAACGCAATTGATACCCACCGACGGAGAGGCTTTCACCCGCGGTTACAGTGCCTTGGGTTTCCTGCTTGAAGTATGCCTCACCGATAAAACCCAGTGCAATCATGACCACCCCAAGATGAATGATATAGCCGCCATAACGGCGATGATTTCGCTTAATAAGGTTTACCAGGGCTGTAAATGGATTCTCCTTGCGAGTGATCATCCGAGCACGAATACCTCTTGCGAATTCGTACAGGATCGCTAAGGAGACGAAGGATGCCAGCCATAAGGCAATTATGGAACCTGGATGCATTCGATGTAAGTAGCCCCAAAAAATAGCGATAACCACGGAACCTATCAGGGGGAAACGAAGGGAACGTAACAAGCTGCCTAAACCCTGTTTTCGCCAAGCAAAGAATGGCGCCACGCTCATCAGCAATAACAAAGCACCGAACAACGGTCCGGTAACCATCTTGAAGTATGGCGGTCCGACTGTGATCTTGATCCCGGTGACCAGCTCAGATATCATCGGAAATACTGTTCCCCAAAAGACTGCAAAAGTGATTGCCAGGAAAAGCATATTTTGGAGCAAGAAAGCTGCCTCGCGGGAGGCAAAACTTTCCACATCATGTTCTGATTTCAGCAAATTCCAGCGGCTGAACAAGAGTGACATCGAGCCCAGGAAAGTTAATCCGATGAACAGGAAGAATGCCGGCCCCATTGCAGATTTGGCAAAAGCATGAACAGAACCAATAATTCCAGTTCGTGTGATGAACGTTCCGAATAGTCCAAGCGAGTAAGTCAGTATGATCATTACCATGTTCCACCGTTTTAGCATGCCGCGCTTCTCAGCCATCATCACCGAGTGCAGGAATGCCGTCCCGGTTAGCCAGGGCATGAGCATGGCGTTTTCAACCGGATCCCACCCCCAGAAACCTCCCCAACCCAAAACATCGTATGCCCAACGTCCGCCCAGCACCAAGCCAATGGTTAGAAAAATCCACGCGACCAGCGTCCAACGGCGGGTAGTGCGGATCCACTCATCATCCTTTACTTTACCTGTAACTAAGGCGGCTATGGCGAATGCAAATGGGATGACAAAACCGGTAAAACCGAGGTATGTTGTCGGGGGATGACCGATCATGCCGAAGTGACGCAGCAATGGGTTAAGGCCTCCACCATCCTGGGGGATATAGGGCATGGCATTGGCTGGTTGAAAGACGGCCGTGATGAGATCCTGCGCTCCAGGGACGTGCCACAACCGTGCAAACGGATTGGAAATAAAAACGACTAACCCGATGAAGAATGCGGTAGTTAGCATGGAGATAGCAATGACGTAAGGTATTAACTCACGGTTGCGATTCCACTTGCGCAGCAACACCACCATCACGAAGCCAGCCATCATCCAGGCCCAGAACAGCACCGAACCTTGCTGCCCACCCCATAGTGCAGTTACCCGCAGGAAGGGTGACATTGCCTGGCTGGATACATCGGCGACATAGGCAATAGAAAAATCTAGTGAATATAACAAGTACACCAATAAAACTACTGAAATGGTCAGAAGCGGGAAAACCAGGATGGCTGCATTCCGTGCACTTTCCACCCATGCCGGACGCTCTCGGCGACCTCCATAGATGGAAGCAATGGTGGCATACAAAGATAATAGGAACGCAATCGCAACAGCAAGTACACCAATATCAGCTAACACGGACACACCTTCCATAAAAAAGGATTGAGCATGTTCATGGATAAACCTCTTTCAAAAGCTCTTCAATCTTTTGATCTAGCTCAGGTGATTGAAGTGGACCGATATGGACACCTCGCAGCTCTCCATTTTTAGCCACATAAAACGTTTCCGGTACTCCTTTGATCCGATATGCATCCGCGATATGGGTACCAGTATCTGGACCGTTGAGGTAAGTGATGTCGAATTCCTTGATATATGCCAACGCTTCTTTGTTCGTGTCTACCCAATCTACACCAATAAAAACCACGCCCTGGTCTTGATATTTACGCC
>JBGPBQ010000248.1:0-6050 GCA_041481345.1 Anaerolineae bacterium | reverse complement strand
GAGATCGTATATTTCTGTGGCCTTGACTGCAAGCAGCTGTATGACGAAGACCCATTAAGCTCCTGCATGGCAGCCCGTCTCCTGACAGGCAAATAATCACTTTCCCGGCAGTTTTTCACAGTAAAGACAACCCGGGAATTTTGGCTTTAATTAAACCAAACAAAAGTGGTCAAATTCATCAATTATCAGGTACAATTGGTTTTCTATTATTAAAGGGCTCGCGCTGTACCACCATCATCGTTCTGTGGATCAAGGAGAGCAGTCTGGCAGATTTGCGGTTGGAAAATCACAGCCGTGTATGCATCATCGGCGGCGGACCCGCTGGAAGCTTCGCCGCTCTTCATTTGCTGCGCCTGAGCGAGATTAATGACCTTAACATCGAGGTGATGATATTCGAACCGCGCGATTTCTCCAGGCCCGGTCCATCTGGCTGTAACCGTTGCGCTGGTATACTCTCATCCCATCTGTGGAGTAACCTCACCGAGCTCAGCTTAACTATCCCGGAAGATGTTGTCCAGGCAGACCTCCAATCCTATAACATCCATCTCGATCACCAATCCATTTGCCTCGAGCGCCCTGATCCTTCCCGCAGGATCATCAGTGTTTACCGTGGCGGAGGTCCGCGCCTGGTAGAGGGTCCTGCTGAAGCCAGCTTTGACCAATTCCTGCTCTCTCAAGCCATCAGTCGCGGCGCGGTTCATATCCCCCATCGCGTGCGTGATGTCAGGTGGGAAGGTCAGCCTGTGCTTTCCACTGCGACCGAAAAATATACCGCCAGCCTGCTCGTGCTGGCTACCGGCATCAACAGCCGGTCACCCTTGAGTACCGCATACGGTTACCGCCCGCCAAAAACGGAAGTGATGGCACAGGATGAAGTCTTCCGCCCATCCGGCTGGGATTCCGCTGAAGTGAACGCCTATTTCCGGAAACCGCCCGGACTGAGGTTCGGTGCCATTATCCCCAAAGGGCGCTATCTCAATATCTCACTGCTGGGCAAGGGTTTTACCCGCAACACAGTCAGCGAATTTATCACTGCCCAAAACCTAACCTACCTCCTTCAATATGATCCGCCCGATAGCTTGTGTGGCTGTAACCCCCGCATCTCGGTGAGCTCCGCCCGCCATTACTTCGGCGATCGTTGGGTCGCCGTAGGGGATGCTGCTGTGACCCGCCTGTATAAGGACGGTATCGGTTCCGCCTACAAGACCTCCCGTCAAGCCATGGCGGTCGCATTCCAGGAGGGCATTTCTGCCACCGCTTTTAGTAAGTTTTATGCGCCCACCTGCCGCTCGATTGCCATCGACAACTTTTATGGCCTGTTGCTCTATCGCATGTGGAATTTCATCCTTGTTTCTCCCTGGATATTGAACACCTGGAAGGCGGCCGTCCAATGGGAAATGTCGCAGCCCTCCCGCGAAAGAAGGCACACCTATATCCTATGGGGTATGCTAACCGGTGATGAGCCATATCGCCAGCTTTTCTATCGTGCCATCAACCTGGTCGCACTCCTCCGCCTGGGTTACCGGATGAGCATCCGCAGGAGGGGAAGCTAGATTGAGCGGTTCTCTTGGTCCTCTGGAGCAGGGGCATGTGGTGATCATCGGTGGTGGTCCGGGAGGCACAGCCTGTGCGCTCTCTCTCCAGCGCATGGCAGCCGGGATGGGTCGCAACATCAAGATCACGGTCGTAGAGGGCAAGCAGTTTGTCGGAGAGATGCACTACAACCAGTGCCTGGGTGTACTTGCACCACCTTTAATGAATTTATTATGGGATCGATTGGGAGTAAAGTTCCCCTTTCAATTGAGTCGGGGTGAGATCAGTCGGTATGTCCTCCATACAGCCCGTGAACAGATTATTCTCGATGATAAAAACCAGCCTTCCATTGCCCTCCGTCGGGTTCAGTATGACGCATATATGTTGGAGACGGTCAAAGAACATGGAATATCCGTGGTTCCAGCCCGTGCCGTAGACCTGGAATTTCATGACGATAGGGTCGTGGTTTACACGGATAGTACTCCCCTTGAAGCTGATGTCATTGTAGGGGCTTTCGGAATGGATGAGGGTAGCTCAGCCATGTTTGACCGCCTGACTCCTTACCACCCTCCAAAAGCACTCAGCTCCATCGTGACCAAAATCCACCCACCTCCAGAATTTATGCAGGCGTTTGGTCCTTGCATCCATGCCTTCCTTCCAGCAATCCCAAACATTGAATTCGGTGGCATGACCTCGAAAGGTAATCATCTATCCATCAATATAGCTGGCAGTCACGTTGATACAAATTTGATGGAATTATTCCTAGATCAACCCGAGGTGCATAGATTATTACCCGATTCTCCTGGAAGTCCTGGCGACTATTTGGCTGATATCCAATTTTATAAAGGTCGAATTCCTCGTTCGCAAGCCAGAGGGTACTTCGGAGATCGCTATGTCATAGTGGGGGATGCTGCTGGATTGGTGCGTGCTTTTAAAGGCAAGGGAGTGACCACTGCGGTGATCACTGGCATTCGAGCAGCTGAAACCATCTTGCAGCAAGGGATCTCTGAATGGGCCTTTCGCGAACATTATTACTCCTCAAATAAGGATATCATTCAAGATTTACCGTATGGTCAGGCGATGCGTTATTTTACAATCTTCCTTGCTCGCTTCCATTTGCTGGATCCAGTCTTTCGGGCAGCCAAAAACAACCCCATTCTACAATCCGCTCTCTTCGATGCTGCATCTGCGCATGCACCCTATAGAGAAGTAATAAAACAGAGTCTTCAATTGAATATCATTTCGGCTGTATTACGCGCCTGGCTCAATCCTTAAAATTCCCTTGTGTTGCAACGCCAGAATGGTCTATAATAAACACTATCATTACCACTAGATAGATGACAACGAACATCAATAGCTACCATTCTGTGAACAGGTTAGGCATGGGAACTGGGAGTTGCTGGGGTGGGTCAGTAAAACACGCTCCACACTATCGGCCACGTCTTTCCCTTGCTGCTATAACCTCGCGGTTCGTGAAGGAGGCGCAGTATAAGCTCATCCGGGGTGTTCCGTTATGTCTTAACTTTTCAACCATCTACGCTTGTCTAAAATTTACTTGGAGGAACCTATGAAGAAGACATATCTTGCTGTCACGTTGCTTATTATCCTTAGCTTTCTGCTTCCCAGCTGTAGTAAGTCTCCCGCAGCTGCAACCAATAAACTCGCCGAAATCCAGGCGCGCGGTACGCTTGTCGTATCGACCGACCCTGCCTACCCGCCTCAGTCTCAGTTGGTGGAGGGTGGAAAACGTGCTGCCAACACAAAATGCACTTCCGATCAACATACCTCATCAGAGCTGACCGGGTTTGATATTGATACTGCGATAGCCATCGCTAAAAAGCTGGGTGTTGAGGCCTGCTTTGTCACACCTGATTGGACCCTCATAACCGCCGGTAACTGGTCCAACCGCTGGGATATCAGCATCGGCTCTATGACCATCACCCCCGAGCGCATGACCAAACTCTACTTCACCCAGCCCTACTACACAACCCCTGCCGCCTTCTTCGTCTATAACACCAATACAACCTACACTCAGCCAAGCGATTTATCTGGGAAGAAAGTTGGGGCATGTTCAGGCTGCACCTATGAGTACTATCTAGATGGATCCTTGCAAATCCCGGGTGAAAACATCAATTTTGTGGTGAAAAATGTACAATTCACCGGGTATGGGACCGACCTGGATGCAATCCAGGATCTGGCTCTTGGGGATGGAACACGTCTGGATGCTATTCTGACCGCCCAACCCACTGGTGCAGGCGCCATTAAAGATGGTCTTCCCCTCAAGCAATTGGGTGATCCTGTGTACTTTGAATACCTGGCCGGCGCAGTCGATAAAGCTAGCACACCCGACCCAATCTCATTCCTCAAAAAAGTGAGTGAGATCATCCAGGGCTTGAACACCGATGGCACTTTGCTCCAGCTTTCACAAAAATATTACGGTATAGATCTGACCACTGCCGCAGCTTCATTTGACCTGGCTGCTTTGAAGCAATGGCCTTAAAATACCTGCCCAGGGAAATCAGGTAGGGGTGGAACAACCCCAGTTCGTTCGTATATCGGCTGGCCTCCAACCCTTTGACCCTGGGATGGATCGACGGGAACAATTTCTGTGCTAATTACAAAGGGGCTGATTGAGGCTAGTGGGTTTCTCTTCAGTCAGCCCTGATAATTTCCATCATAGGTTTGCGAGGTAACCATGGCAGTAGAAACCATGAAGCTTCCGGGGCAACCACCGCCTGACCAAGGGCAGGATATGGGTCAGGTGTTATTGGCTCAACGACGTAAGGAGCGCCTTATCCAGACGGTAAAAATTGGGGTTGTCTGGGTTGGTCTGGTCTTTTTCTTAATAATCGCACTGCTTCAGTTCAATTTCGACCCTAAATATGTATTGGCCCACTACGGATTTGTGCTGGCAGGGTTGCCGATTACCATCTTCATCTCCTTTGTATCAATTCTAATCGCTGCGGTGTTGGCCTTGTTTGGGGCAGTGGCGCGCTTGTCAAACAACTCAATCGCCTTAGGTATCTCGGGGTTTTATGTATCTATATTCCGCGGCACTCCCTTGCTTGTGCAAATATTTATCATCTACAATGGATTGCCTCAGATTGGGAATGCGTTGGTTGCAAAAGGTTTCTCTTTTGGTCATGCGTTAATTCTCAGTGCTACGGCATCCGGCATTCTCGCCTTGAGCCTGAACTATGGCGCCTATATGACCGAGATTTTCCGCGCTGGCATCCAGTCCATCAGTGGTGGTCAGCGCGAAGCAGCCGAATCGATCGGCATGAACGGCTTCCAGATCATGCGCCGCGTTATCCTGCCCCAGGCGGTGCGCGTGATCATCCCCGATATCGGTAACCAGTTCATAGCCATGCAGAAGGATTCCTCTCTGGTTTATTACATGGGTGTCTGGGAAATGACCTACAGGGCCAATCGTTTTGCCCGCCAGGACAGCAAATTTATGGAAATGTTCGTCACAGCCGCAATTTTTTACTGGCTCCTGACCATTGTCTCATCCTGGATAGTAGGATATATAGAGAAACGTATGAGGACAGGCTATGAACGATAACGAGATTATCTGCGTCGAAGATTTACACAAGTGGTTTGGGATGCTGCACGTCCTCAAGGGAGTCTCATTCTGTGTCAGTCCCAAGGAAGTGCTGGTCATCATTGGGCGCAGCGGATCAGGTAAAAGCACCCTGCTGCGCTGTTTGAATTTCCTCGAAGAACCATCTGCGGGATTGATCAACATCGCCGGTCAATCGATGACCATCACTCCAGGTACCAGATTTGATCACAATAAAGCGGTCACGATGCGCCTGAATACAGGCATGGTATTCCAGGAATTTAATTTATTCCCCCATATGACCGCCCTGGATAACGTCATCGAAGGTCTTGTGACGGTTAAAAAGATGCCCAAGGATAAAGCCATACCCATCGGCGAAAAATATCTACAGAAGGTGGGTTTGGAAGAAAAAGCCGGCGAGCACCCCATCCGCCTTTCCGGTGGGCAGAAGCAGCGCGTCGCCATCGCCCGTGCCCTCGCTATGGAACCCAAGGTCATGCTCTTCGATGAGCCGACTTCCGCCCTCGACCCCGAGCTGATCGGTGAGGTCCTGGACGTGATGAAACAGCTCGCCGTCGAAGGTACTACCATGATCGTGGTTACCCACGAAATGGGCTTTGCCTCCGACGTCGCTGATCGGATTTTATTTGTCGATAAGGGCATTATCGTTGAATCCGGCCCTCCCGACCAGATCTTCGGCAGCGCCCAAGACGAGCGCACCCGCCTGTTCCTCGAACCCATCCGCAAAGTCCAACAAATTTAGGTGAAATCTTCTCTCTTCTGTAGCCGGGATCGTTGATCCCGGCCTATTTTCTTCCCCCCATTTTCCGTTTTTGTAGAGAGATCCCGCATGTTACCTTCCCCCTATTTTCCGTACTTTGGAATATGGGGGGATTGAGGGGGGTCTTCTGTAGCTGGGATCGCTGATCCCGGCCCTTTTTCTTCCCCCCATTTT
>JBGPBQ010000247.1:0-6089 GCA_041481345.1 Anaerolineae bacterium | reverse complement strand
AGAGAGGAGCAAATTATCACTGGTTACGATGCCTATGCCAGCCAGGTACCTTATCACCTTGTGCCAGGAGTATGGTAATGACGCTTCGTTTGTTTCCTTTGATCGCCTACCCGGCTTCATCGGCTTACCTGGTCTGCTGGGTAATCCGCCTGTTGCCGGCGATTTATCAGAGAGTTAGGAATTGTGCACATCCACCAAGGATGAGGCTTTCGTTGAAAACCTGGGGAAAGGTTGGTGAAGAGAGTGGAATTATTGTTTACTTAATGGGGATGTTGTTTGGAGGACTGGCTGCTCTATGGTTGATGCATTTTTTTATCCGCGAGTGGCTGTTGGTCATATTCGTGGTTTTAGCTGTGCTGAGTGACGAGATGCAAGTTTCCTCAACTGAGACATTGCTTCTGGAAGTGATGATCTTTTTTGATCGTTTAATGAATCACATTCAGGATAAACAGGACTTATTTGAATCTTTGACCAACGTTGTTCAGGAACTTCCGGAGGGAAGGATACAGAAAAGCGTTCTGGAAGCTGTCCTTCGCCGGCGTAGCGGCGAGGGCTTAGAAAACAGTCTCAAGGCACTGCGCAGGATCGATCCGTTACTTGATGAATTTGTCCTCACTTTGCAATATTCAGGAGGGCAATATGCGCCAGGTTTGAACATCATCCTCAACCGGCTAACCGGACGGGCTGGCCGGAAGTGGGATCGTGCCAGCCGCAGTCTGTTGATAAAGGACAAAATTAAGACTTACCTCCAATTTAGTCGAGGTGCTTTTGCTACTGGACTGTGGGTGATCCTTATTAACAGCTCATCTGCATTGAATCATGTCATGCCTGATCGAGCTGTTATTGTGCTGGCAGTTCTGGTGCTCTTGGGATTGGGATTCATCTTTATTCTCTTCATCACAAGGCAATGGCTGAGGCGATCCCTGGTGGTTTCGATTTTCATAATCACTCTGGTAGCTTATGCCAACTCACTCATCGTACCAATTCCGGCCTGGATCCAGGTTAAGACGATCTCTCATCAATCAGACGGCGTTAGTAATACCGGTATGGTCACTTCTCAAATTTCGACCCTATACCAGGGGTTACCTGCTTCCGTGAATAAACTACTTATCTCAGGAACCTCCAATCCAACTTCAACACCGACTCCAACGGCTGTGGCTACCATGATCCTAAATCCACCTGTATTGATTCCCACTCCAGTTATCCCTCAGGATTTCAATCTATGTTGCCTTCGATCTCACCAACCCAGGTAATCCTTATATTTTTGCTAATGGCCTGGCTGAGTGCCTGTGTGATATTTGATCTGCGCTCCCGGCAGGTGCCGGCGTTGTTGACCATCCCGCCGTTGGTTCTATCTGCGTTCTGGCGTTTGTTTCAGGGTGGGTGGTCAGTTGTGATTTTGGTCGTTGCCTTAATCTTGATTTCAGATTTTCCCTGGCCAAAGTGGCGCATCCCGCTGGCTTGCCTGGCGACTGTACTGACATTGTCCATCCCCGACACCTCAGAAAATATTTATGCCCTCCTGGTTATTTTCGCTGCATGGGGGTTATGGGAGATTGGAGCAACTGGTGGCGCGGATGCCAAGCTCATCATCTCCCTGGTACTCCTGTTCGGAAATGGGTTGTTATTCATTCCGATTGTCCTGGCCGGTGGCATCCAGGGATTGTTTGGCTTGATTGCCAGGAAGAAGACCATTCCTTATACAGTTGCCATAACCCTGGGAACGGCTGCCTGGTTGTGGCTGGTGGCCGTTCGTTGAACACCTTAATCTTATGGGAAAGGAGGTGAGGTCTATGCGTTTTCTAAAAGATACGGCTGCTATCGAGACCGCCGAAGTGGCTGTGATCATCGCGGTCGTCGTTCTGGTCGCCTATGGGGCATACCAGATCCTGGGTCAGAAAATTGCCCAGGTCGTGCAAGATGTCGCTGGCAGAATCTAAATCTGAGAGGCAGGACTATCAGCAAGACTGCCCTGCCTTTCAACCTTTTTATCAGGAGGTATGTATGCGATTCTTTAAAGCTCGCAAAGCGATTGAAACCCTGGAAGCGGCAATCACTTTTCCGATTGCAATCCTGGTCATGCTGGCTACGATAAATTTGGGAATGGTGGTATACGGCCAGCAGGCAGTGCAGGCTGCCGCCCGGCATGGGGCGCGCATGGGCAGCGTAGCCCAGCAGTGCAGTGCCTGTTACGCCATCAACGCCGCCAGCAGCGCAATAAATAACGATCCCATTGTAAAACAAGCTGGTGTCGCCATCCTTTCACCGGGTGGGGTGGCAGGAAGCATCTTGACCGTACGTGTTTCTGGCAGCATCCCCAGCTTTCTGGGAACGCTGGTGCCTGGGTTGTCGGGCAGTTTTCAAGTGTCGGCGGAGGCCACTTTCCGCCAGGAGGGATGGTAATGAAAATACTGATCGATCGACGTGGTTACTCGTTGACCTTTTGGACGGGATTTTTTGGGATAATTTTGATCCCGATCATGGCGCTGAGTATTGAGCTGGGACGTTATTTCTATGCTCGCGCAGAGATCGCCAAAGCTGCGGATGCAGCTGCACTGGCAGCCGCAGCGGAGATCAACCAGAGGGTGTTCCAAGAAACTGGGGATCTACAACCCACAAGCCAAACCTGGGCGAACGCGCAGGAATTTGCCAGCATGAATAACGGTTTCCTGAGCCGGTATGGTGTCAATGCGGTGGTGACGGGGATCTCGGTGGACGCTGGGGATGATACTGTGCTGGTTCGGGTATCTGCTAACCTTGACCGGTTGTTTCCGAGCACAGTACCGGACGTCATAGTGAGTGAGGACGGATATGCCGAAATTCGGGCTTTCACACGCTGATGTTTTGGCTTAATCCTGTATATATTTATCGTTAGAGCTGAAACTATGAACTTTTAATAGTTCATCACTGGTTTTTACACGCTTTCGATCTACAAGCTACTTATATTAGCCGGATCATCCCATCCTGTGGAGGAATATCATAAATACTATTTTTGGATTGGGCATCGTATTTGTAATATCTTGTTTTGGCTTAGATAACTAAAAAGAAACTATACGATAATTTTTATGTCAATACAATTTTTACATCACGCCATGAAACATTATCATAATTGTATTGATGAATAAGCATCTTCGAGGCTTATTTTTCCATCGATCCAATCTACCTCAATTTTTCTCAAATCAGAATAATTAGGTAAGTCATTAAATAATAGCATAGATGTGGATAGCTTCTGCTTGATCAAGTCGTTTATCCTTGCTAATATATATTCCCTTAAAATACACAGAGTTTGTGAAAACTTAATCTGCCTATATATCTGATAAAACTCAAGAGTTTCCTCTCTCAGAAGATCTCGAATTGGCCATCCCCAAAGAGAAGATTCAGTTGCAATAGCTAGTTTTTGGATTTGATGAAATTTGCTAAAATTAAATTCGGTTAATCCAAGACTTTGTGTGAATTCCCTATCCTTAATGTATTGACTCATTCGATTTGAAACAAATTCTGGAATTGTCAATCCGGCAAAACGCAAGCTATTCATCATCTGTCGGTGTTTTTTTGTTCCCCCCAATACATTCGGTATCGATAAAGCCCATACAGATTTTAAAGGGATAGAGATAAATAATACTTTTCTTTCAGCTCTATGACGTTTAGGAATGAATTGAACATACGTATTTCTTAATTTCAAAATTTTGCCTGGAATTCGGAGCAGCCTAAACAATTCATCTCGAGGATCTTGAGAACCATTCTTTCCCACATCAACTGCAGGGTTAATTTCGTAATAAACATATCCCCAATAAGCCAATAATCCAGCGGTCTCAGTAATAAATTCACCAATAGCATCTGTAAGGCTATGTTTCCTGTAACCGTTCCGTGAGGTAAAAATTGTTATTAATAATTCTTCTAGATTACTATCCGATGGATTTAATTTAATAGAATAATTTTTCCTTTTGGAATAAGATTGACTAAGCGGTAATACTGAATTGCGAATATCCTCAAAAAACATATACGGATACATTCCAAAATGCAATTCGTCGGAATAGCTGGAATTTGAAAAACTTAAGGTTATTCTCTTCTCGTAAGATATAGAAGTATCACGTTTTATCTTTGCCATTAAAATCTCACCTCATGAATTATCAAGCGCTTCTTCATTTTCTTCATCCGTCTCTTCGTTCTCTTGCCATCTTTGCAGAGTCTCCCGAATATCATCTCTATTACCAAAATCAATACCATCAGATTCTGGGAATGACTTTAAATATAAGTCAATAAAAACATCTTTAGCATGATGCACAGTAAATCCTAAATTATCTGTGCCCCCTAGGACGCGTATTAATCTACTAGGATGATCCAGTATTTGAAGAGCATGAAAAGAAAAAACCAATTTCGACTTTCGTGGATATTTCTCGAGATATTGGTTTAAACGAATCTCCCAATTTGTGCGCGTGAGAGAACGAGGTGTAATTGCAAACAGGTATTTACTATGATAAATCAGTCCTGCAATATTGTTCATCATCTTAACAGTTTCTACCGAACCCAGGAAATGATCCCATAATTCTTTGCATGCTGTCCAAATAGCAGGGTTCTGGTGGTATTCAGAATATATATAGGCATAACCACTAAGATCGATCAGATCTAAAATTGGTTCAGCGAGTACAGTCAGTTGATCCCTGGGTGACCATATTGGATCTCTATTTAATAATCGATCGTGAACTTCTAGAAGACCGAAGAAATAATTGGGGAATAACTTCATGAAGAATAAGTGATCGTTACACTCCATCGCATCATAGAGCGCTTCACCTGATGTATGAACAGCCAGTCCGAAGTAATCAGGAAAATCCTCGGAATATTTCTTTTTTGGATAATTCGGGATACATTGCGACAGTAGAATTAGCAGTTCGTTATTACGTTCAGTTATTTCCGTTTGATAATTTTCCCAATCTATCACTGGCCAGGGCAATGTTTTTACATACTTATAACGCGAGAAGGTTTCTGCGGTTTCTTGAGTATATTTTATATGGTGTGATAATTTATTTGTAAATTCTAAACCGCGCGATATTATTTGAATTGCGAGGATAAATTGCTTTTCTCGAATTAATAATTCCGCTATTTTGATATAGTGGCCTTTCAGAAATGAAAAAAGAACAATTAATTGATCGTCGACGCTATATGCCAATGATTGGGAAATTAGAAGAGTTGTATACCATGGCGGACTAATTACTTGGCCCTCTGTCCTTTGTTCAAATCCCAATCGTTTTTGAATGAACTCCAATCGTTCTAAGACCGGATACGGCAATTCCAGATTATATATATGCTTAGGGTCTATCCAATCAAGTGCTTTAATTTTATCTAATAATAGATCAATATTGATAGTTGTAAGCTTCTTGATAAATCCGAGAAACATGGAAATAGGAAGTAAACCCAAATAATCCAAGAATATTATTTTTTGCTCTAAGTGTTCATCTTCTTCAGATAAGTTTATCCGGCTAAACGCAATAATTTCTACCTGTTCAACGATCTCTTTCGCCTGTCCTAAAAGCCATAATTGCCCATAAATGTGAATAACCTCATTTATACCGTCTAAAATTACTGAATTAATATTTTCCTTGTTGTTTATTGCGTTAAGAGCATCGTAATCCATTTGGATCAGAAATTTTTCGACCCAACCCAAATCCGATCTAAAAACCGGTTGTAAAAATGTGCGGGTATTGGTTGCAAGATCCAATTCATGGCTGTCAGTCAGGTACCAGTCTTTGTGCTTCGGGACCAATGAAAACCACCTGCTATCTGTCGGAATTAATACTTTTCTTTGTGTGTAACGCTCATGAAGTGCATTCAGATATATTATTACTGTGTGTAAACTATCGTCTCGCAATTCCGGGGATGTCAAAGCTAAATCAAACAAAATCCTTAGATCTCCAAGAGTCTTCCTTGCTTGAGAATGATAATGGTTTTGAAAAGAAGAATCTTTCCATAGATACCCTTCATTGGTTGAAAAATTGAACCATTTCCAAAAACCGCTAATTAAAAGATTGATGAATGAGGTCGGATCAATAAAAATAAAAACTCGTCGGAGTAGAAAGCTTATGACAAAAATT
>JBGPBQ010000246.1:0-6106 GCA_041481345.1 Anaerolineae bacterium | reverse complement strand
TGGTGGGCTATCTTCCGGATGATTTTGGTCATATCGGTCAGATGCCCCAGATTTTGCGCGGTTTTGGGATTGACAGTGCCAGTCTCTGGCGTGGATTGGACGACCAGCCCTGTGAGCTGGATTGGAGAGCTCCGGATGGATCAAACGTGCTTTTATCTTATCTCCGTGACAGTTACAGCAATGCTGCCAGTCTTACGTCCTCAATTCCGGATAAATTCGTTAATGATATTAATACGCTTAGCAGTTCCTTACTGCCTCACTCTGTGACGGGTGAAATCCTCCTGATGCAAGGAACCGATCATATGGAGCCGATGGAAGACCTTTCCAGGGCGATTGGCTACTATCATCGCCAAGAGGAACAGAATAACCTGGTTCACTCGAACCTGCCGATTTATTTTAATTCGCTGCTGTCCCGCTTGGCATCGACTGGTGATCAGTTGACAGTTGTTACCGGAGAATTAAGATCATCAAAGCATTCCGCTCTCCTCCAGAATGTGCTGTCTACACGCATATGGCTCAAACAGCGCAACCACAGATCTGAGACCGAGTTATTAAAGTGGGTGGAGCCACTCAATGCATGGAATAACCTGCTAAAAACTTCCGCTTCATCTTCGGCCTATGAAAACGATGCTTTGGCACCCGCTTCGCAGTCCGATCAGAAATCGGTCATCCGTCACGCTTGGAAGGTCTTGATGCAGTGCCATCCGCATGATTCGATTTGCGGCACTTCAATCGATCAGGTGGCGAATGAGATGCGCACCAGGTTCGATCAGGTCGATCAAATCAGTCACGAGCTTGTCGAGACTTCCTTAGAGAATATCTGTGACTATATAGATACCCGTTTGGGATCTGATCCTGCCCAATCTATCGCCGGGCAAGATATTCTTTCTGCGATCGCCGTTTTCAACCCCAACGATGCCCCCCAGTCCGGATTAATTGATCTCAGCCTCAAGCTCGCCGCCCATTTTTCCGCCTACGAAATCATCGATGGCACTGGTCAGACAATCCCATGCGATTTTTCAGGCAAGGGCTCGCGTGAATTAATTTCAATGGTGCTTGACAAGAAAGCGTTGAAACAAGCTTTCGGAATGATCCACGAAGGCCATATTGCCGGGATGGTTATGCGTGATTTTGAAATCGATAAACAGGACAAATATGCCACGATCCATGCCACCTTATCCGATCATGGTAACGTCAATATCAACAGATGGAGAGAAGGCGTCTCACAAATAGATGCGATTATGGTGGACCCGGCTGTAACAGAATTCCAGATCCATGCCTACTCTGACCCCGAAATAAAATTAACCTTTGTTGCCAGGGATATCCCTCAGCATGGGTTCAGCTGCTATTGGATCAGGGGGCGAATGGAACCGGCTATGGATCGATCCAAACCAGTTAAGCTTACCCCGATCATCCAGGCATTTATCCCCATTATGGCTCATGCTGCGCAGATTCCCTTGTTTTCAAGACTGCACGGAGGTAAAAAACGCAGATCCACTCGATTACCGAAAAGGATTGAGAATGAATTTTTTGTGGTTCAAGCCTTGGCACTGGATGGCAGCCTGTCGATAACGGACAAACGTACTCACCAGGTCTATACCGGGCTCAATAGGGTTATCGATGGTGGCGACCGCGGTGATCTATACAATTACTGCCTACCTGAAAATGATCTTCACGTATCTCCACAGATCATCAAAGTGGAGTACGAAGAACAAAATACATATAAAAAGCTGATTTGTTATTCCCGGCTGAAACTCCCTTCGAAGCTTTCAGATGACCGTAATTCACGTAGTCACGAATCGGTAACTACTACAGTCATTAGCACGATCACGCTTGTTTCCGGCGTGCCCCGGCTCGATATCCACACCGAGATCGACAACCAGGCGCATGATCATCGATTGCGAGTCCATTTTCCCGCCCCATTCAGCTGCACGGAAGCGATGCATGATGGTCATTTTGAGATCGTTCGGCGCCCTGTTGGTATCCCAAGGTATGATGACACCTGGGAGGAGCCCCCGCGTCCGGAAGTTCCACAACGTCAGTTCACAAGTATCGCCGATGACCGGACAAGCCTAACTATCGCCAATCTCGGTTTGCCAGAAGTGGAAGTGTTTAAAAACCTTGATGGACACTCCGAAATCGCCATCACCCTCCTGCGCAGCGTCGGTTGGTTATCGCGTGATGACCTGACAACGCGTAAGAGTCACGCCGGACCCATGGAGGTGGCAGTCCCAGATGCCCAGATGGTTGGCAGATTTTCTTTCGATTATTCGATCATTCCGGGTGATACCCAGTGGCGCGATTCTATCCCCAAGGTTATTTCCTTTAACGCACCTCTGAAATCAATAACGACCTCCGTGCACCCCGGAACTCTGCCACCGATGTTCTCTTTTATTACTAATACGAATGCCAATTATATAATTACCGCAATCAAAACTGCGGAAGATGGGGCAGGTGTGATCATTCGTGGCTATAATCTGTTAGCTTCACCCATTATCACATCTCTGAAGCTGACCATTCCATTCAAACAAGCCCAGCTTGTACGTTTGGACGAAAGGTTGATAGAAACAATTCCCATCTCTCCTCAGGGCGTGATTGATCTCAATATCGAAGGAAATAAAATCGCCACAGTCCGCATTCAATATTGAACCGCGGGGGACAATCTCAATGGTTCAACTTTTAATTTTTTACCTGTCTATCTATGGTGGGAATGCTTGGATGACTTTTTGTTATATTGTTAATGTTTCTTAACCTTTGAGTAACTAGCTGAAGGAAATCATCCTATTCAGAAGTATAATAATTATAGAATTAATTTTTCGCAGGAGGTATCAAAATGCCAAGCTGGTTAGGAGCACCTGAGTTATTAATAATCTTGATCATCGTCGTTCTCATTTTTGGAGTGGGTCGGATTGCCAATATTGGTGGTGAGCTGGGCAAGGGGATTAGCGCATTCCGCAAAGGATTGAAGGGTGATGAAGAAGTGAATCCAGAAGACCAGGAAAAGAAAGATCAACAACCACCCACTCAATAAATATTTCAGATATTATCTGGATAATGAATACCTAATCGAAATTATTTACTCATAAATCTTGAGTATATTTTAACCGCTGATTTCTGTCAGCGGTTTTTATTTTCCTATATAGTTATCGGCTTTTATCTGTGGCATTTATGAGTAAATATCTATGCCAAAAACACACCGTTCCGGATTACGTTGTGAAGCGTTACCTCACGGGTGATATAACCGTGCCTCTATGGTATAAGAATTCATCGATACAGGTACCAATGATTGAATCTCGCCCTTGCAAATCGATCTTGTTCACCGAGTGCCTGCATCAAATGGCAGGCAGGCACTCGGATTTCTTGTTTTACCGCATTTTAAAGAAAGATGTTAGCTTCATGGCAAGGTTTAAATCCCCCTTTAGCAATAGCTTTCCTTGCATGAATGCTGCCATCCCATCCATTTTTCCTAATAGGATGTCACCGAATTCTCTCGCATCGGCAGTCATGGTCATCTTGGGGTTTTCCGCAATGCCTTCAGCCACCTTGCAAGCTCCATCCTTTATCGTGATGATCCAATCGCCACCCTCTTCCCCGGTCAGGTGGTATTGGACCACCGCATCCACGCCAGCGGCTCTATCGGGCATAAACGCTTTCTCATGGTTCAGGATTAGTTGGCGCACCGTGTATTCTGTCATCTTCTCTCTCCATCAACTTTGAATGCCTTTCGATGTAGATCAGGCTTAGTTCAGGTTCTCAAATATCCCCGCCGCACCCATGCCTCCGCCAATGCACATGGATACCATCCCAAATTGAACGTTTCTGCGCTTCATTTCGTTGATCAGCTGAGTGGTTAGTTTTGCTCCTGTACATCCAAGTGGATGTCCCAAAGCGATGGCGCCTCCGTTCACATTAGTAATTTCCGGGTTGAGCCCCACTTCACGGATGACCGCCAGGCTTTGAGCGGCAAAGGCTTCATTCAGCTCAATCAGGTTGATATCTGCTAGCCCCAGACCGGCTAAATGCAACGCTTTCGGGATGGCAACAATCGGGCCAATCCCCATGTACTCCGGATCTACGCCTCCAACTGCAAATGCAACGAATCGCACCAACGGTTTTAACCCGACTCTTTCGGCTTTTTCCCGCGACATAATCATAACCACTGCCGCGCCATCTGACATTTGTGAAGAGTTACCCGCCGTAACGGTCCCACCTTCCTTAAAAGCTGGCTTCAGCCTGGCCAGGGCTTCGATGGTCGTGTCGGCGCGCGGACCTTCATCCCGCATAAACAAAAAAGTGTTTTTCTTCATACTTCCTGGTTTGTCATATTCGACCAGCTCAACCTCCACCGGTACGATTTCCGGGTCGAATAATCCGGTCTCTACAGCGTGGTTGGCTTTTCGATGGCTGTCCAGGGCGAAGGCATCTTGGTCGGATCGACTCACTCCGTACTTATCCGCCACATTTTCAGCCGTCAGTCCCATTCCCAGGTACGCTCCGGGCCATTCTGCCGCTAGGTAGGGGTTGGGAGAGAATTTTAAGCCCGTCATCGGTACCATGGTCATTGATTCGGTCCCGCCTGCGATGACGCAATCCATTTGACCCGCCATGATCCCAAAGGCTGCATGGGCTATGCTCTGCATGCCAGAAGAGCAGAACCGGTTGATGGTTTCCGCCGGTACGGATACCGGCAAGCCTGCCCGTAGCGCAACCAGGCGTGACATGTTCAAACCCTGTTCGCCCTCCGGAAAAGCACAGCCGAGGATGACGTCATTAATTTCTTCTGGCTCTATCCCCTTAACCCTGCTCAGCAAATCCTTGATCACTACAACCGCCATCTCATCCGGTCTGACAGTTGCCAGGCTGCCGCGTTTGGCTTTTCCAATCGGCGTCCGGCAAGCTGCAACGATCACAGGATCACGAGAAGCATCATTTATGTTCATATTCCATCTCTCCGATTAATTCCGCAATGGTTTACCGGTCTGCAGCATGGCGATCATCCGCTGGCGGGTCTTCTCTTCACCGCATAACGATATGAAGGCTTCACGCTCTAAATCCAGGATATATTGCTCATCCACCCAGGTCGGTTTGCTTAATTCTCCGCCGGTCATCACGTTGGCCAGTTTTCCCGCCATATGTGCTTCATATTCGGTGATATATTTGCCCTCTTTCATCATATGGATGGCTACACGCATAGCCCCCAAAGCATCTCGCCCAGCTGCATATATCTTCTCCGGCATGGGCGGATGATATCCAGTCGCTGCCATATGCAGCACTTCCTTTTTGGCTTCAGCCAGTAATAAGTCTTTATTCATCACCACCCGGTCAGATGCCCCCAGGATTCCCATCTGGCGTGCTTCTTCCGCACTGGTCGCCACTTTCGCCAGGCCGATCTGCATAAACACGCGTTGTAGGAATGGCAAAGCTTCCGCATTTTCGGTCTTCATCGCTGGGTTAACGATCCGCCGCAACATCTCCTTTGTGCCCCCACCGGCAGGAATGACACCTACGCCAAACTCAACAAAACCTGTATAAAGCTCAGCAGCAGCTACCACCCGGTTGGCATAAACCGTGAGCTCTGCGCCACCCCCCAGGGTGAGTCCAAACGGCGCCACGACCACCGGCTTTGGATGGTAGCGTGAGCGCATGTTCATGTCTTGCATTTTCTTGATCGCTGCTTCCAGAACGTCCCACGCCCCCATCTGGGCAGCCATAACCACCATCATGATGTTCGCCCCACCTGCGCAGAAGTTTTCCGCTTCATTGCCGATCACCAGACCTTCAAAATCCGTCAAGGTACGATCCTGGGCCTCCAGGATCATATTGAAGATATCCTCATCCAAACTATTCACCTTGGTATGGAATTCTACACAGGCGACACCATCACCCAGGTCATACAAGGTCGCTCCGGGATTTTTATTGATCACTTTTTGCTCTTTAAGCAGCACCAGTGATGCCGGGCGTTTGATCGGCTCATACCTGCCCAGGGTCGGTTTGTACACCCCCACCTTCGTGCCAGATTTATACTGGTAAAAAGTTGGGTATCCTGAGCTGACCATCGTTTCGACCCATTTGGCAGGCGTGAACCTTGCAGCTTCCATTGCAGCAG
>JBGPBQ010000245.1:0-6153 GCA_041481345.1 Anaerolineae bacterium | reverse complement strand
AGGTTCTAGGTTCGAGTCCTGCACCATGAAAAGCACATGGTATTTCGCGAAAATCGCTCAAGTCGAGGAGCTTTTAGCGGCACCCCAGAGATCCGGGGTGCTTCGCTGTAAAACGCTTAGCTTTTAACCGCCAGGTTCTAGGTTCGAGTCCTGCACCATGAAAAGCACATGGTATTTCGCGAAAATCGCTCAAGTCGAGGTGCAATTGACAGTACCCCAGAGACCCGGGGTGTTTGTTTTAGAGGTACCCCTACAAGGGTAGTAAACCTGTTAACCTCCAGGTTCGGGTCCTGGTCAAAGCAAGACATTCCGTTTGAAATATATATTACTGGCTGGAAAAATCATCAGAACGACAAGAGGTATGGTGATGATGCTTTTGAAAAAATCTTAAATAAAGAGATTAATGAAAATAAGTCTATCTTAAAAAATCCCTCTTCACATGTTCCAGTCTGTTATTTCTTTATTAAATTAGGCAGGAAAAACCATCTTGAATATTCGGTTTAGTGAATTCAATCGCTAAAAAAATATGCAAAATGGTGAAAACAATGCTAAACTTAAGGAAGTTTAGCCAAAATCGTTGTCAAAAATAAGTGGATAATTATTGCGAAGTGGAATCCCGGTAATAATAAAAAAAAGGAGAATGCTATGAATAGACGTATTTTATTTATCGCCTTGTTCAGCTTCCTTGTATTTTTTTCAATTTCCCTGCTCCTCCACTATCCTGGAAATGCAAAGCCAGCCAGTGCAATAGATAGCCTTGTATCAGACGCATGGACTTTGGAATGTGTGGATTGCCCCAAGTCTTTTTTATACACGAGTGACCGAGGTTTGCAAATTGACGGAAACGGTCATTCCCATATTGCCTATGGAGGTGACCACCTGTACTATGCCTGGCAGGATGGCACTCAATGGCACTATGAAACCATCGATCCCGCCCGCGGAGTAGGCGCATCTGCCTCCCTTGCGCTGGATTCGAATGATTATCCACACGTAGCCTATTACGATAGTGCCAATGGCGATTTGAAATATGCCTACCAGGATCTCAGCGGTTGGCATATCATGACTATCGATAGCGAGAATGATGTCGGTCACTATTGCTCATTAGCCTTGGATACCAATGATATGCCTCATATCAGTTATTCTGACGACACAAACAAAGATCTGAAATATGCTTACTTTGATGGGTCATCCTGGATAGCTGAGATGGTTGATGACATTGGGGATGTTGGCGCTTATAACTCTATTGCCATGGATAGCAATAATCTTCCCCACATCAGCTATTATGATGCGACAAATGATCTTCCCAAGTACGCCCATTGGACTGGTACTACCTGGGATATCCAGCAGATCAATTCAGCATATAGTGGTACGTATACCTCCATCGCCGTTGATAGCAGTAATTTGCCCCATATCAGTTTTTTGCTTAAGTATTATTCTATTTACCAATTGATGTATGCGCACTGGAATGGGAGTGCCTGGGATATTCAACAGGTGGATGCTGATAACTACTCCGGAATTTTTACTTCCATCACATTGGATAACACCGCTCATCCGCGCATTGCTTACCAGAGTATTTTAGGTACGATGAAATATGCCCTATGGAATGGCACGAGCTGGGATCTCCAGGTGGTGGATAATTCGGGCGCTGCCAGCGGGTCGGTGTCTTTAGCCTTGGATAATAACGGCCTGCCACGTATAACTTATGAGATTGAGAGATTTAATGTCGATCCAGCGCACACTCTGGATCAAGCTGCCTGGGATGGTAACTCTTGGACATTCGAAACGATCGATAATGCCAGCGAGGCAGGCGGGCCGGTTTCACTGGCTCTGGATCAGTTGGGTAATCCGCAGGTCGCTTATCGAACTGGAGTGTTCGTGATGGGTATGCCGGTTGCAAACCTATCCTATGCAAAGTGGATCAGTAACACCTGGCAAACCGAGACGGTGGTTGCAGATAAAAGTGTAAGCTGGCAGCTTTCCATGGCAGTAGATGAAGGCGGCTCTCCTCACATCGCCTATGTTGATAATAATACGAATGCCATTCGATATGCGTCTTGGACCGGCAGCAGCTGGGATATTCAGACTGTCGGGCAAGGCGGTTATGTTTCACTTGCCATGGATGCTTCTGGCGCCCCTCACCTGGCTTTCACCCAAAACGTGCTTGTTCACGTCTATTGGGATGGCAATGCCTGGGTTTTTGATCAGGTAGATAATGCCACTGCTCAAGGCGTCTCATTGGCAATTGATTCGTTAGGGTTTGCCCATATCTGTTATTACCAGAACTACCAGATTAAATATGCCTGGTATGATGGAAGCCAATGGAATATCCAGACGGTCGATCCTAATATTGGTTACTATGAGTCTCAACCTGCTCTGGTATTAGATCGTGATAATCATCCGCATATCAGTTATTACTCCAGCCCCCCAAATGGAGTTCTTAAATATGCCACTGATAATGGGGGCGGCTGGGAAATTCAGACCGTCGATTCAGGAGGCGACCTGGGAAACTTTAATTCCATCGCGGTGGATAGTCATAATTACCCGCACATCAGCTATCTGGATTCAACCAATGCAAAATTAAAATATGCCAAGTGGGATGGAAGCACCTGGAACATCCTGACCATTGCGGATGTGGGCTATGCCACTCAGTCGACCTCGATTAAGCTGGATTCGAATGATAACCCCTATATCAGTTACTATGATTGGTCCACTCGCGATGTGATGCTTGCCCGCCTGATCCAAAATCCTATAGCCCCGCAGAACGTGACGTTGAGTGGACCGGAAAATGGCGATGTTCAAAGCAGCCTTACCTTTACTGCTACAACCATTCCTGTCTCGACAACCCAGCCAATTAAATATGTCTGGGAAGCAACCAATCAAGCTCCCGTCACCATGACGACTGGTTTGGTGAGCACAGCTGACTATATTTGGGAATCACCTGGCACGAAGGTGATCACTGTTACAGCCAGCAATGCTTACGGAGTAGTATCGGACACTTTCTATACTACCCTGTTGGATGTGCCGATTTCAGGTTTAGCTGCATCAAACGATAGCCCGCGTTTTCAAGCAGAAACCACTACATTTACTGCAACGATCATATCTGGGACGAACCTTACCTATAACTGGGATTTCGGCGATGGCGCCACTGGAGAAGGCGCATCGGTCAGCCATATCTACTCACAGCCCGGCGACTACCTTGCCACCGTCACTGCCACTAATGCCCGGAATAGCCAAACAGTAAATACCTCGGTAGTCATCTTGCCGCTAGGTCCAAATAACCGCATATTCCTTGCGATGATCCATAAATAAAATGAGCTGTCTACGTCCATCTCCCAGAAGGTTATTTCCGACAATAAAAAAATATATATCAATAGAAATTAACCTTTAACCCATTATGTAAAAAGCCCGAGATATGTATCTAACTAATGTATCTCTACTATAAGAAATCTCATAACCGTTTGTTCGTGACCCTCTCAATGTGTTATGAAATTATGTACCTGAATAGGAATTGAACCTTAAACCGCTAGGTTCTATGTTAGAGTCCTGCACCATGAAAAGCACATGGTATTTCGCGAAAATCGCTCAAGTCGAGGAGCTTTTAGAAACATCCCGGCACCCCGGGGTGTTTCGCTTAAATCGCTTCGCTATTAACCGTCAGGTTCCAGGTTCGAGTCCTAGTTGAGGAGCTGGTACGAAAATCCCGGCACCCCGGAAACCCGGGGTGTTTCTTGTTTACCGCAAGGTTCTAGGTTCGAGTCCTACACCATGAAAAGCACATGGTATTTCGCGAAAATCGCTCAAGTCGAGGAGCTTTTAGCGGCACCCCGGAAACCCGGGGTGCTTCGCTGAGAAACGCTTCGCTATTAACCGCCAGGTTAATGGTTTGAGGTTAATTGTGGGTGCCTTATAATTGGGAGGAAAGAACTCTGAAAATATACGATGAATTGCACCGGAAAAATCAATGCACAAATATCCAACTATCATACAGCAAGTTCAATAGCATTTAGAACATTCGATAAACTGTCCTTCTCCTTCTGCAAATGGCGAGATTCTGGACGAAATTAAAAAAAGATATATGAATATTCATCAGGAATTTTGGATTTATTTTAATAAAAGCGATCACAAGAACCTAGCGCTTTGGGCAGCAGATTGTGCCGAACACATACTTCCTTTCTTCGTGGAAAAATACCCGGAAGATACTCGTCCAGAAGAAGCGATCATGACTCTGCGCGAATGGGTCAATACTGGAAAGTTCAGCATGCCTGTCATACGTGGAGCTTCGCTTGCTGCTCATGCGGCTGCACGTGAAGTAAAGAAAGAGGATAATGCTGCTCGTTTTGCTGCCCGGGCCGCAGGCCAGGCAGTGGCAACAGCGCATGTACCTACGCATGCTCTCGGTTCTGCTCTTTACGCAATTAAAGCTGTTGCTGCCGCTAACTCTATTGGTGTCAAAGCTGCCATAGACATTGAACGAGATTGGCAATTTAGACGCCTTCCTGAAAACCTCCGGGAATGGGTAGTCTCTGGGTTGAAAAAGAATGAACGGCTCCTTCCTAAAGATCTAAGTAAGCTGACAGAACAAGCAGGTTGATTGTGATATATTGGTTCGACTAATCCTGTATGGTTGGTTATAACCGGATAGATCGAAGATGAAGTTGTAGGCTATCAATTGAGAGGTTTTTATTAACAAACTACCTAATTAAATAAAAATGGACGCCCGTTTGGCGTCCATTAAGTCTGCGGTGAACAAGCTATTTCTCGTCCGATTTATCCGTTACCGACTTAGCGGGTTCCGACTTTTTTTCAGTGTTTTCGGATTCAGAGACTTTGGAAGATCGTTCGGGCGAGCCGGATGGTGACCGGTGATCGGTGGCATAAAACCCTGAACCTTTAAAGACAATCCCCACCGGGGTATATACCTTGCGTAAGGTTTTTTTATTGCATTCCGGACAGCGCGTGAGAACCGGGTCATCGAAGCCCTGCAAGCGTTCGAATCGAATACCGCAATTTTCACAGCGATAGGTATATACTGGCATTTTTACCTCAATAAATCTCTACCCTTATTTACTTCAATCGGATTATAGCGCGTCCTTGGTGGAGTGACAAGATGGATGAACAACGGTTCTAACATAACTCTAACATAACGAGGATATTCATCACCTAATTTGATTTATTCATTCCATGGAATGTAGGAAGGGTTGTATGGTTCGAAACAGAAGTAGAAATAATTGTGATCGTTGCTGAATTCTTGCTTCAGGGTAGTTTAGGGGGTGTTGGTGTGATTGGTATTATAGGGGTGGGCGTAAGCGTACCTATGTCATTGTGGATAGGGGTTCGGGTGGGTGTATCGGTTGGTGTAGAAGGGTTGATGATGTCCATATGCTCCTGGGCGTAGGTCCGCCAATATGCAGGGACCTGGTCTGGAGGTAAGGCAAGTAGCAGCTCCCAATCCTGTAAGGCTTTAGTCAGATTGGTCGCCTGCTCATAAACCCGAGCACGATCATAATATACTTCTGCAAGCTGCCTGTCGTTTACTGCAAGTAGCTCGGCACCGTCAAATTGGCGAGATGCCTGAGATAAGCGCTCATCGGCCCATAATGCTTTTCCCAAGGCGATACTATAGGCGAAGTTCTCCTGATCAAAATTTACTGCGTTGACCAGGTCATTAACCGCAGTCCTGGTATCTCCCTGGTCAAGGTGGATAAGACCGCGGTAATACCAGCTGGGGGCATTCTCTGCATCGGCAGCAATTCCTTGGTAACTGGCTGCCAAAGCCTCGGTAAAGTTACCGAGCTGAAATTCTGCCTGGGTTTTAATTGCCCAGCCGTCTGCATCGTCCGTGACATAAGTAAGGTAGGTTTCAATATATTGCAAAGTATCCTTAGAATCATTCTTCGCCAGATAAACCTTGGCAAGGGTCAGGTGAGCAAGGAGTGAAGTTTTATCAAGCTCATAACCGATCTGGGCATAGTTCAATGCAGAAGCGGGGTCGTTGAGCTCCAGATATGCTTGAGCGAGTAAAACATAGACCATGGGATTACTCGAAACCAGCTTATCGACTGCAGCGAGGTCTTCTATTGCACCGGTCGGATTGTTATTTTTTACTCTGACCCTGGCGCGGTTCAGATATGCATCCACAAAGTTAGGATCATT
>JBGPBQ010000244.1:0-6161 GCA_041481345.1 Anaerolineae bacterium | reverse complement strand
GGTGGTGCCGGGATCACTCCTCCAAAAAATGGTCTCGGAATCGAGGGTGGAAGTAACGAGACAAACAGGAACACTGCGGGAACGGCGTACGGTCACTACGCTACTCGTGGATATAGTTAATTCGACCGGTTTATCGGAGAGCCTAGACCTTGAAACCTGGACCGAGTTAATCAATCATGCTTTTGACTGTTTTGCCAAAGTGGTCTACAGTTACGAAGGGACCATCGCACGACTGCTGGGTGATTCATTATTAGCATTCTTCGGAGCTCCTGTTGCCCATGAAGATGATCCACAGCGTGCAGTTTGGGCAGGGTTAGAGATCATTGATCAGGTTAGAGAATTTTGCCAGGAAATCAAGAACGCACAAGGGATCGATTTCACCATACGAGTGTGCATCAACACCGGGCCTGTGATTGTAGGTCCGGTGGGCGATGACCTGACGTATGACTATACCGCGTATGGTGGGACGGTGAACCTGACCTCACGGATTAAGTTTGCTGCGATGCCGATGAGCGTGATCGTCACAGGAAATACATACCGCTTTATATCGCCATACTTTGATTGCCAGGACATGGGAATGATCGATGTAAAAGGGATGGCGAAACCAATACGAGTCTACGAGGTGAAGGCTGCCCGACCCGTGCTTGGACGGACGCGAGGTTTTGCAGAGCTTGAAAGCCCGATGGTCGGTCGCAGCGACGAGCTGGCGACTCTCCTGCATGCCTGTGAGGCAGTCCAGGCAGGTTTGGGAAGGGCAGTCCTCATCAGTGGGGAGCCTGGTCTCGGAAAGACACGGTTAATCCAGGAGTGGAAAAAAGCCGCGGAGGCAAAATATGCTGCCTTGATTGAAAACCGTGCGGTCAGGCAGACACCTCCTGGAAAATGGCTGATCGGAAGGTGTGTATCTTACAAGCAGGGCCTCGCCTATCAGTTGCTGATCGATCTCATAAGAAATATGATTGGGGTGACGATAGGTAGCGATGAACCTGAGACCCGGGCTGCCTTGCTGACTTATCTGGACAAGCTATTTGGCGACCAGGCAATGGAGCTATACCCCTTCTTGGGGCACCTGCTTACGCTTAAGCTGGAAGGGGAAGCATTGCAGCGGGCGCAAATAACCGACCCTCAGGCACTGCAGACGCAATACCTGTTAGCGATGCAGCGTTTGTTGGAAACGATCATCAAGCAAAACCCGGTGATATTGGTATTGGAGGACTTGCACTGGGCGGACGGCTCTTCGACCGAGCTGTTCACCAAGCTGTTATCTCTCGTCTCAAAGGGACCCATCCTGTTCTGCATGGTGACCAGAGTGGAACGGGAAGTTGCCGGTTGGAAGCTGGTGAATGCCGCGCGCGAGCTCCTGGGTGGCAGCTTAACTGAAATCAATCTGCAGAACCTGACAGAAAAGGACAGCCGCAGCCTGGTAGCAAACCTGTTAGCAATTGAAACCTTGCCAGAAAGAGTGCGGGAATTAATCCTCGAAAAGGCTGAGGGGAACCCGTTGTACATGGAGGAGGTCATCCGCATGCTGATCGATCGGGGGGTGATTATTCATAAAGAAGGCAGCTGGGTTGCCCAGCAGGAGATTTCTGCCCGCGACATCCCCGACAACCTGCAGGGATTACTTCTGGCGCGCATCGACCGGCTGCCACCCGAAGCACGCTACACCTTGTTGGTGGCGTCGGTGATAGGACGGAACTTCGGTGTGAAAGTGCTTTCGCGGATCATGGGAGAAGTTAAAGATGAGCTTATTCAATAGCCTGACCACGTTGGAAACAGCCGGATTGATACAGGTATCGCAAGTGGAACCCGACCTAGAATACCTCTTCAGCCACTCTATGGTGCAGGATGCCGCCTATGCGTCGCTGCTGGAGAGCGACCGGAAACGGCTGCACAAGGCGGTGGGTGACGCCATCGAAAGCCTATACCCCGATAGGAAAAAAGAGTTGGCAGCGATCCTGGGTTATCATTTTAAGGAGGCTGGCGAAGATCATCGCGCGTTAGATTACTTTCTCATTGCCGGTGATGAATCCCTGGCGGTTTACGCCAACCAGGAAGCTGAAATTCAATACCGGAGTGCATTGGAATTGACCTGCTGCAGCGAACCACAAATTGCCTGGATATATTCCGGGCTGGCGGAGGCACTATATCGCCAGAGCCGGTTTAGTGAATCGATGGAAGCATACCGAGAAGGTATCAATGTTTACACAGTGCTTGGTGATGAAGATGGCATCGCCCAGTTATATGCCCGCCTGGCACGTGTTGAATGGTTCGCAGGGCATCGCCCTGAGGGATTACGAATCTGCCTGCAGGGACTGGAGTTGGTAAAAGATGCCCCCGACAGCTTGGGGAAAGCCACACTGATCCACGAAACGGCACGGGCATATTATTTTAATCGCAATTCGGATCTAGCTTTACCTTTGTGCCGACAGGCACTTGCCCTGGCAGAGCAGCTTGGGGCGGTGAATTTACAAGCAGACGCACTGGCAACATTGGGGATCTTGTCTGGAATTTCGCCTGAGGAATCCTTACAGGTATTACGCCAAGCCGTCGAGCTGGCTGAGGCGAAAGGAATGCTCCAGGTGGCATTGCGAGCCCACATCAATCTTGGCACAATGATCCACACCTGGTTGGCAGATAATGATACCGCCATGGAACATTTCCTCAAGGCTGCAGAGCTGGGCAGGCTGAGGGGCACGGCTTCCGAAGAGTTGTTAGGACTACACAGTTATATTGGTTGCTTGTTTGCGCCTGGTAGGATTAAAGATATCGAAGCCGAATTGCCTCATATGGAAGATCTGACGGGACAACTTCATGACCCTGGGCCTGCGATGTTGGTGATGAAATTTATCAAAGGGATTGTGATCGGTCACAAAGGGGATTGGGATAACGCGCTTTCCATATATGAAGAATGTTTGAGGCAGTATCGAGAGCAGGGGGACCAGGAATCAGTGATCAATATATTGGGAGATGTCTCATGGTTAATCCTCGAGAAGAACCGATGGGGAGAACCTGTCGACCTGAACCGGGCTGATGCACTGATCCAGGAAGCAGTAGCGATCGTCGAACGCGATGAATCGAATGAAAGGATTTGGGTGTATCCACGGATGTCTATGCTGCGGGCGCGCCAGGGGCGGATAACTGAAGCACAGCAATGGCTTGAGAGAGCCCGCCAGGCAATGTCCACTAGACGCTCTGCATGGAATGAGAGAACAATCAATGAAAACGAGGTGGAGTTGGCAACCGCCACTGAGGATTGGGATGCTGCGCTCGTGGCAATTGAAAAGCTGGCAAAATTCGAACTGCGAATGGGTTTAAAAGTCAACTCAGCTAGGGCATTACTGTGTTGGGCAGATCTCCTCATCAAGCGGGGCAAAACGGACGACCTGGGTGATGCGCAGACACTTTTACGCCAGGCGATCGGTGAGTTTAATGAGATGGGGATAGGGCACTATCCTGAGATTGCCCTGGACAGGCTCAATATAATTCAGGCGCGACAGCGTGCTCAGACGGTTGAGAATGTGGAGATGACCAGGGAGCTGAAAAAAGCCCGCAAGGTGCAGGAGAGTCTCTTGCCAGCCAACCCCCCAGCGCTGCCAGGATGGGATATGGCAGTACTGCTCGAGCCAGCACACGAGACAAGCGGTGATTTTTACGATTTCCTGATGCTGCCGGATGGAAGCCTGGGGTTGGTGATCGCCGATGTGACCGATAAGGGGACCAGCGCAGCACTGTTTATGGCGTTGAGCCGTTCATTATGGCGCACTTTCGCCATCAATCACCCGGCTGAGCCAGAAAAGACGATGATGGAGACCAACCAGCGCATCGTGGCAGATACCCACGGCGGCTTATATATCACCCTGCTGTATGGCATTCTTAATCCCCAGCGGGCAGAATTTACCTATTGTAGCGCAGGTCACCACCCGGCACTGCTTTTGCGGGCGAAAGATGGTTGTGTGGAAAAGCTGGAGCGTACCGGGATTCCGTTGGGAGTGTTGGAAGATACCACTTGGAAGCGTGTGAGCGTGGGGATTGAGCCGGGAGATGCCCTGGTGTTGTACACAGATGGAATTACAGATGCTCAAAATACATCTGAAGAGTTCTACGGATTGGAAAGGCTGCAGGAAGCGCTCTGCAGGCAGTGTGGAAAGACGGCGGAGGAGATTAGAGATGCATTGCGTGAGGATGTGCGTACTTGGGTTGGGAAGGCAGCTCAATTTGATGATATCACCTTGATGGTGGTGGTGAGGGCGAAGGGACAACCTCTCCAAGAATAAACCAACCCCCTCCCAACCTCCCCCAATCACCGAAAAACGGTGATTAGGGGAGGAGATTAAAACCATCAACAATTAGAGTACAAGAATAGTAAAACCATGAAGACACAACTGGAACTCGCATAATATATACTCACGCATATACGAATAGTACACAATCCCGAATAAACCAGATTCAACAAAAAACGAGGAGAATTTACAGATAGCGCATTGCGTTCGCGAACAATCATATTTATGATGATGATGGTATGAAACAAAACCACGCCTCAGAAATGACTGCTCAAGCTGCCTTGAATTTGGTTAATCTATTCGAGCTGAACCGGATTGAGGTAATCCTGGATGGCGGATGGGGGGTGGATGCGCTGTTGGGTGAGGAAACCCGGGCGCATGCAGATCTTGATATCGTCATTGCATATGGTGATGTATCACGGCTGCGAAGCCTCCTCACGGCAAACGGTTATGAGGATGTACCGCACCCAGATACGCGCGAAGTGAACTTCGTGATGGGTGATGAGCTGGGGCACCTGGTTGACATCCATACCTATACCCTTGATCGGCTGAACCATCCTGAACAAGGCCTCGATTATCCGCTAGAATCGCTCAACGGAGTGGGAACCATCCTCGGATATCCTGTCAGGTGCATTGACCTGGAAAACATGGTGAAATTCCATTCCGGTTACACCCTGGATGAAAATGATTACTATGATGTGAAAGCTCTATGCCAGCGTTTTGGCATACCACTGCCTGCGGAATATGAGGCCTTCGAGGCGAGAGAGGTCGAATGAACGTAGGTTGACATGTTGGGGTATTCCATCTGCGGCGAGTGGGCAGGAAAAGGTGAAATGAGCAATCTTTATCCCCCAATTGAATTACCAGGTTATAAGTTTAGCCTTTTAGGAACTGAAACCATCCCGGCTTTGCAAGGACTATTGGATAGATGTGCAGATTACAGCTTGTTGGTGAAGGGTGAACAGCCGGGCTCAACTGCAGCAGAATCTATGCTTGCAGATTGCCCTCCAGGCAGGATGAGTGAAGATAAAGTTGTGATCGGTATATCTGACCCGCAGGACGTTTTGGTGGGTGTGCTGGATGCCGTGTGCGGTTATCCTGCTGAAGATTGCTGGTGGCTGGGACTGCTTCTGCTCGACCCTTCACAGCGCAACCAGGGGCTGGGGCGAAGGATATATAGATCCTTCGAGCAGTGGGTGGGTCAGCAGGGTGCAAACAATATCCTCCTGGGGGTTCTCGAAGAGAATGAGAAAGCATTCCGGTTTTGGCGGTCGTTGGGGTTTGAGGTTGTAGAGAAACAGTCACCAAGAATATTTGGTACAAAAGAACAGGTAATCATCACCATGGTACGTTATCTGGTGAGGCGAGTCCCCTTCTGAGATTGCCAGCGACAATGAAAAGGAAAACCTCGCCATTCATGATGGATAAAATAATAGAAAGATATAAAAAAAACCAGGCGCGCGGATAAGAGGAACAACATGTCTAAGAAAATTTCTGTTTTTCGTTCCCCAGAAGGTGAAGCACAATTTGTCCAAGCTTATGACGCCATCTTGAAACAATGGCCGGTTGCCTATGAAGAACATTACATCCCCACCCGTTATGGAGATACGCATGTTATCTCAAGTGGCCCGCTAGGTGCATCCCCACTGATTCTGCTACATCCAGCCGGAGGTGGCGCTGCCATGTGGTGTCGGAATGTCGGACCATTCAGTCAACAATATCGGGTTTACGCCATCGATACGATTAGCGAGGCGAATAAAAGCATCCTCACTCGTCCGATCAGCCCCCGGCACCAGCGCCAGGATTTTACCGATTGGATGATCGACTTGTTGGAGGGTCTGAAGATTGAGACCACGAATATCGTGGGTAATTCCTTCG
>JBGPBQ010000243.1:0-6186 GCA_041481345.1 Anaerolineae bacterium | reverse complement strand
CTGGAGCCCGCGCAAGCTGCTGCGCCGGGCAGTCTGGCACGAGTATGACCATATCGCCCACATTCGCAAGCGCTTATGAAGAGTTACGATTACGCCCACCGCGTTGGGGTACGCCATATCTCCTGGGATGACTTTGCTTCCCTGGCCCGTAGATTAACCGAGTTGTTGGAGCCATACCAACCTCAGGTCATCCTGGGGATCGCCCGCGCTGGCTTGTTCCCCGCTACGCTGGTGGCTTGCAGCTTGCGCTGCGAATTCTTCCCCATCCGTCTCACCCGCCGGGTGAATGATCAGGTTATTCATGAACAACCTGTCTGGAAGACGCCCATCCCACCTGAAGTAACAGGCAGGGTTGTGATCGTGATCGATGAAATCGCCGATACGGGCAAGACGTTGGCAATTGCAGCCGACTCCGCCAGGGCATTGGGTGCTGTGCAGGTGGTAACCGCCAGCCTGATCCGCCACTCATGGGCCGAGTCATCTCCCCAGGTTGCCGCCCTGGTGAGTGATGAGTTCATCATCTTCCCCTGGGACGAGCTGGTGCTCGACCATGGTAGGTGGGTTACCCACCCTGAAATCGAAGCAGGTATAAAAGCCCAGACCCGGAGCCCGAAGAATTAATGCTATAATATTTTCTTTATTGGTAGATCGGATGAAATATGGCCCTTGATCGCTACGGAAGAAGAATTCACTACTTACGCATCAGCCTGACGGATCATTGCAATTTACGCTGCTTGTATTGTATGCCAGAGGAAATGGTCTTTCGTCCACCGGCTGAAATGATGCAGGATGACGAAATTCTCACCCTGGTGCGTCTGTTTGTCAGCCTCGGGTTCGATAAAATCCGCCTCACCGGGGGTGAGCCCACCATTCGTGCTCACGTGGTCCAGCTGGTGCAGCAAATCGCCGCCACAACCGGTGTAAATACCCTCACCATGACTACCAATGGCGTCCTGCTCCCCCGTATGGCGCTTCCATTGGCACAGGCTGGCTTGCAGCGGGTGAACATCAGCCTCGACACCCTGGACCCCGATAAATTTCAGACTCTCACCCGCTGGGGTTCTTTGGAACTTGTTTGGTCTGGTATCCAGGCCGCTGAAAACGCTGGTCTCACCCCCATCAAGATCAACGCTGTCGTGGTGCGCGGCTACAATGAGCCGGATATGGTGGACCTGGCCCGCCTCACCGCGCAACATCCCTGGCAGGTCCGTTTTATCGAGATGATGCCATTTGGTGGCAACGATGATTTCCAGTTGAGCCAATTAGTCACTGCGGGTGAAATGCACACCCGCATCGAGTCACTTTTAGGTCCACTGGAACCCGCCAATGGTGGCGATTTGGATGGTGAAGCCCGAGTTTTTCGCCTGCCCGGAGCGCGTGGCGATATTGGTTTCATCTCATCCGTCAGCGCCCCATTCTGCCATTCTTGCACCCGCGCCCGCCTCACACCAGATGGGCGTCTGCGGCTCTGTCTGCTGCGCGAAGGCGAAGTGGACTTGCTCACTCCCCTGCGCGCTGGTGTCGCCATGGACGACCTGCGCCGCCTTATCATCGATGGACTGTGGCAAAAACCTTGGGGTCACGCTCTGGCCCAAGGGATCATTCCCCACAACCGTGAGATGAGCGAAATTGGCGGCTAGCTAAACAAACTCAGCAGCAGCCATAATCCGACTGATGCCACTGCCCCCATCACCGAACACGCAAAATTCACCACATCATTGTTGATCCAGCTTAAGCCGCGGATTTGCTGTGTTCGGCTGCCGCACGTGTGGAGCGGGTGTCTTTCCGTCTCTTTGCTGCACGTGGGGCACCAATAGATGGCTTGCACGGTCGCACCCAGAACTGAATCGAACAGTGACCCCGCCAGACCGCCCAGGATGATGATGGCCAGGACTGCCAACCCTCTTTGGCTGGACGAAAATAGGATCGCTGCTATTCCGATCACTGCTGCCCCTCCGAGCGCCGCCAATATCCCCGCTACGGTGATTCCACCCGATGTACCACGCTCGACTTTCTGTCTGGTGGTGATCATGCGGGGCGGAATCTCGCTCAGCACTCCCAGCTCAGTCGACCATGTGTCGGCATTCACGGCTGCCATGGCGCCGGCATAAGCCAGCCACAGCCACGCATAGTGGGGTGGAATGGCATATCCAACCACCAGGAGTGCTCCCAGTCCACCATTCGCCAGCACCTGTCCCCAATCTCGCTGGCTGCCTTTCGAGAATTTCTCTTCCAGGTTGGCTTTCCGCTTGCTGAATGCCCGCGTTAACGCGCTGGAGGAGATGAAAAAAGTGAGCAGCAGCACCGCCCAGGTCAATCCGCCCAGGCCGAAGATCAGTCCGCCGGTTACCACCGCTGCCCACGCGCCGCTGATCGAAAGCGCGCCAGCCCTCCATGCAACCAGCGCAATCAGCACTGCCAGGAGCACACCAATCAATAACTGCAGGGTAACGCTCATATCTTCGGTTGGTTCACGTCGCTTGAAGGATAAAATAGACTGCGCCGATAAACAACAGGCTGGTCAGGGCCGAGCTCGCCCACATCAGATAACCTAGCGACTGGGTTTCCGTCCGGCGGTAGAAAAATAATCCCAACAGCAGGTCGGCAATGAAGAAAAACGTGTTCAGCACCGGCAGCAGTAGAAGCCGGATCCCCGGCACCAGCTCGACTGCGCTCCCATCCGGGTTCAGCCGCAGGGCAGTCATTGGGTGGTTGGGGATGCTCAAGCTGACCCAGATGATCAGCCCCAGCATCAATACCGCGCTCGAGACGAGCAGGATGCGCGCAGGTAGGTCAGCCCATGAGCGTGAGAACAGGAAGGCCGGGTAGATCGACGCCGGTTGGATGGGCGCCAGCGAGCCAAATTCTGCCAGCTTGCGGTAGGTGGTTAAGAACTCAGTTGGGTTGGCAGGCGAGATGGCGAAGATCCGATCGGTTGTGACGATCATCACCAGGTTCGTGTCGCGCGCCGCAATGAACTCCACCGGTTGTCCATCCGCCTGGGTCTTCACCCCCAAAACCGCGCCGGGCACGCGCATCCATGGTTTCGATAGCACCATCCTGTTTTGATCGGTGGACCCCACCCAGGTGACCGTGTTGATGGGGATCTCTTCGTGCCGCAGCCCCCAATACAGGCTGATCCCATCCCGTGCCAGGATATATCTCCCTTGCTGCAGGGCAGACATCCGGTAGAGGAGCACCGGTAGGAAGCCGATCGCCACCAGCGTGCCCAATAAGTAGACCAGAAATGTGGTTCCGCTTGCCGCCGTGGAAGCCTTCCATAGACCAAAACTGCCCAATAATGCCAGAACAATGGCGACACTCCCATGCAGGATCATCCCTGCCCGACGGGGTGGGCGGAATATAAATACCTCTCTCACGAGAGGTATTATAGTCGAGTTTGGTTTGGGCGAGCCTTGAGCCGGCTCGGTTCAGTTATGTCAGTCTTATTTGATGCCGTACACCACGCTTACCGATACGGTCAGAGTGAGCTGACCAGATGAGATGGGTACATTGCCTCCACCACCAACTGCAGCCGGAGCGGCTTTGTTGTCGTAATAAATCGGGCTGGGGGAGCTGCTGTAGTAGCTAATGGACTGCACCTCACCCAGGGTTGCACCGGCTGCCTTGGAGAGCTGTTCTGCCTGTGCCTGGGCATCTGCCATTGCCTGGTCGCGCCCGGTTGCCAGGGCTGCGTCTTTGTTCTGTACATCAAAGGTGATCCCGTAGATATTGTTGGCGCCTGCGCTTATGGCTCCATCCAGGATATCTCCGATCTTGGTAATATCGTGCATTGTCACGTAGACGGTGTTGTCCGCCATGAAGTAGGTGCCCAGCGACTTACCCGTAGGGTCAAACTTTTCCTGTTGGTAAACGCTGAAGTTCGTCGTCTGGATATCCTTGGCATCGACACCCTGCGCTTTGATTGCATCGATCACTGCCTGGGTCTGAGTATTATTGCTAGCCACTGCTTCTGTGGCAGTCTTTGCCTCACTGTGGACCCCGATGGAGACATAAGCAATATCCGGAGCCAGGATGACCTGGGCATTGCCGTTGACATTGATTGTTCGCGGCTGGGCCTGCCCCAGCTGGATGGATGCGCTGCAGGCACTTAACGCCACTGCGACGATAATTAATAGGGTGGGAATTATGATTTTAGTACGCATTGTTACCTCCATGTAACAAAAATTATTTGTCTCTCTAAGACGATGGAAAATCAGTGAAAGTTCCTGCAAATGATGAGCTGTGTGATACCGGTTCATATTTTTCCCTCTTGTCTTGATAAGACCGCAGTGCTATACTTTGCTGATTGTACCGGAAATCTATTGTTTTATGAATAATCTACTTAATCAAAATCAAGAATCAGTTGCCAGTAATACTAGCTCGATGGGTATCAGCCTGCAAAACATTATTGAGGATGACGACCACCCTCCTAGTAGTCGACGCACACCCAGGTGTGTGTTTAACAACATGATGGTACCTGCAAGAATCAGGATGGCATAAAAGGGAAGATTCTTATCAGAATCACTTCCCGGAAGTGGCTGTACTCCAGCCATGCCTTCCGGGAAATTTTTTTTAACCTTCTCACCTCCTGAGACTCTCGGCAGTACTTGGTTTGATCCTGTATATCTCAGGAGGTAAAAAATGTTATACGCCAGTGAATTTATCGGCAAGCCCGTGGCAGATGCGGACGGGAAGCGTATCGGGAAGCTTAAGGATTTGATCGCAGCCCGTCTCGGTGAAGTTCCTCATCCATTACTCGTCGCTATAGAAGTCAAGCAGCATTCTGGCTCGCTCTTCATCCCCATGGATGATGTGGCTGCCTTGATTTCCATTGCCATCCCATTGAAGAAGAAGCTATCCGAGATCACTCCTTACGTCCCTTCGACGGAGGACTTACACCTGGTGCGCGATGTGCTCGATAAACAGATCATCGACACCGACGGCATGCGTGTGGTGCGCGTCAACGACCTGGAGCTCACCCGTGTCAACGGCAGCATTTACGTTGCCAACGTTGATATCAGCGGCGTAGGCCTGATCCGCCGGCTGGGATTAGGCAGCCTGGCCGACCGTTTGGCTACCCGTCCGCGCTCTTCTGAGCTGCCCTCCATCATCTCCTGGGATAATATCGAGCTCCTCGCCGGTGACCAGCCGATGCGACTAAAAGTGCCCACTTCCAAGATGGCCGATTTGCATCCCGCCGACCTGGCAGAGATTTTGAGCGATCTGACCAGGCAGGAGGGCAGTAAAATCCTCGAAACCCTGGATATTGAGACCCTCGCCGACACCCTGGAAGAGGTTGAGCCAGATTTTCAAGCCAGTTTGATCGAGCGCATGTCCGACGATAGGGTCGCCGATGTGCTCGAGGAGATGGCCCCCGATGAAGCTGCTGACCTGCTGGCTGAGCTGCCCCAAGACCGCAAGCATGAGCTGCTCAAGCTCATGGAAGACGATGAAGCTGAAGATGTACGCAAACTGTTGACCTATCCGGAAGATACCGCCGGCGGTATCATGAACACCGAATACTTCATCGTCCCCTCGTTTTTTAAAGCTTCACAAGTTTTAGAGAAATTACGCGAGACTGCCCCCGAAGCCGAGACTATTTATTACATCTACGTCGTCGACCAGGATAACCACTTGTTGGGTGTGTTTTCGTTGCGCCAGCTGGTTTTGGCCCAGCCTGATGCCTTGGTGATCGATTTTATGGAAGATCGGGTGGTGACGGTGGATCTAATGGACAGTCAGGATGATGTTGCCCAGGTGATCTCGAAATATAACCTCCTGGCAGTCCCCGTGGTCGATGACCAGAAACATATCCACGGTATTGTCACCGCCGATGATGCCCTGGATAAGATCATCCCCACCGCTTGGAAGAAGCGCCTGCCGCGCTTTTATCAATAGAGGTGCTTATTAAATCAGTTCGATAGATAACAAAGTTCAGACGTCAATCTATAATTAGAGAGTAAAGATCATGAGTCTGTGGCAGCGTTTGAAACCATTCCGTATCCGCATCGCCTTGCTGCTAGCAGTAGTCGGTCCTGGCATCATTACCGCCAATGTAGATAATGATGCTGGTGGGATAACCACCTATTCGATTTCCGGGGCGCATTACGGTTATGCCCTGCTGTGGATGATGCCGCTTGTACTGATCGCCCTCATCATTGTGCAGGAGATGAGCGCCCGCCT
>JBGPBQ010000242.1:0-6231 GCA_041481345.1 Anaerolineae bacterium | reverse complement strand
ACTTAAACTCTTTATCTCATTTATACTCACATCTATTCTATGGCTGTCCTTTCAATCAGGATTTGGTCGAGCGAGCATCCTGCACCAGACAATTCCAACTGCTCCTCCAACTACAGCCATAAATCCCACGGCCACATCCGCGATTCCTACAATTTCGTCTTCGCGAACACCAACATCTATCCCCAAAACTACTACCACATCTATTCAACCCACATCCGTATTCGCAACCGAGACACCAGGATCTCCGACTAGTCCTTCAGTCGAAACCTTAGCCAGCCAATTAACTTCAACGGGATTCCCAGGTAATGGAACGCTTCCCGTTGTAACGGTAACACTTTCGCCAGTCGAGGGGACTCTAGCCTCTCCCACCCCATCCTTGTCCCTAACATCCACTTCGTCTTCTACATCAAAAAACCCAAGCTACACCATTATTATCTATTGTCTTCTAGGTGGTTTGGTCATCCTTATTTTTGTTATCGTTATTGTACGGTTTCTAAAATCTCAGCGCAACTAGTTCGCGTAGATATATCCACAAGCAGGTTAATCTTATTTTACATTTCGAATTAGATATAAAAAGTAGTTCTGGAAACCTGGGTATTTGCCCTCTCAGTTCAATTGGCAGAATCAACTTGCTTGTTTTCACTGAGCGATATTTGTTGAATGAACGAAACTAACACACACAGATCCACGAAAAAAGCTTTAGGCAAGCTCTTCGTAATGATATATCTTGGAGTTTTCCTGGTGCTGATTCTTGTGTGGGGGTTAAACATAGGGTGGCACGCCGTACACCTTTACAAACTAGCCCGTAGCGTCCAAGGAGATCCGACCCAGATTCGGTCAGATACCATCGTCCCACTGGTTAAGGATGTTGCAGGTGACATTAACTCCATTTACGCCTCACTTAGCCCTCTTTTCCCTTTCTTTAACGCTCTCCAGGGTCTACCTGGTGTAGGTCCTTACCTGGGTCAGGCAGAGCCCCTACTGACATACGCTGACGGGTTAAGCCAGGCTGGAAATGAGATTGCCTTGGGCTTGGGACCGCTGCTGGATAAATCCACGGCGGGCCAGGAGTCCCTCTCCCCTCCCGCGCGCCTCAGCCATGTATTATTGTCAAACCAGGCTCATTTCATAAACGCAACCCAGTCGATCGACAAAGCCAGCCAGATGCGTAATCGCATCCGGCCTGATCTGCTGCCTGCTTCAGTCCGTCAGATCTTTCTGAAATTGGATGGGGAATTTCATCTGATTGCAGCTGGGGCAAGAGCCCTCCAGGCAGCTCCAACACTTTTGGGCGCTGGGCAATCCCAAAACTACCTTGTCCTGGCCCAGAACCGGGACGAGCTGCGGGCTACAGGTGGGTTCATTTCAGGAATCGGGCTGCTGAGCGTCCAGGATGGTAAGATCTTGCAATTCAATCTAGGAGATTCTTACAAAATAGATGATTTTAGCAAACCCTACCCTAAACCGCCCGAACCGCTAAAACGCTTCATGCTGGCAGATTATTGGGTGACCCGCGATGCAAATTGGTCTCCTGATTTTCCGACCACATCGCAAGAAGCCCAGACCCTCTATACATTATCCACCGGTGTCCAGACCCAAGGAGTGATCGCTTTTAATCAGCTCGCGGTGAAAATGATCCTGGAAGTCATCGGACCGGTGCAGGTTCCGGGGACCGATACGCCGGTGACAGCCGAAAATGTCGAGGATTATATCCGCCAGGCTTGGGCCCCTTCCCCTGGCGAAGGGTTGAGCACAGAGTGGTGGCTCCACCGCAAGGATTTCATGCAGCAGCTTGGAACTGTGATCCTGGACAAAGCCTTGAGTTTAGGTAATCAGCAGCAGCAATTGAGTCTAGCCAAGACGATGGTTGAATTACTGGATCAAGGCCAGCTATTGATCTATTTCAACGACCCAACCGCTCAGGCAGCTCTTGAAGCTGGAAGATGGGATGGTGCAATGCATCCTGGGGGTAACGATTACCTGTACCTGGTCGATTCGAATGTTGGCTTTAACAAAGTTGATTCGGTCATCCAGCGGTCGCTTGCTTACCGGGTAGACCTCAGCGACCTGGACCACCCAGTGGGTGAGGTAATCATGACCTATCAAAATTCAGGGAGTGGAGTCGTACCCTGCAAGCAGGAGATCAGCTACGGCAACGGCACTTACCAGGATATGCAGCAGCGTTGTTATTTGGATTACTGGCGGGTCTATGTACCAGGTGGATCTGAGCTGTTAGCCAGCACTGCCCCAGCTGTCCCTACTGGCGTATTGCTAAGTGGGCTGGGATGGTCTGGCCAGGTGGAAAGCCTGACAGGTGAGCTCGGTTCCCAGGTGTTTGCGGGCTTGATGGCGCTACCAAACACGCAATCATCCCAGATCACTGTTACCTATCGCCTACCACTCAGCGTAGTCCAGCCCGTTGGTTCGAACAGCCTAAAATATTCTGTCAAGGTACAAGTGCAACCAGGGCTAGAAGGGCTTCCTTTCCATTTCGAGATTAAGTTGCCCAGCAATACCAGCCCATTGAACCCTGGCGAGGGATGGCAATCCCTGGATGCCAGTACGTGGACCTGGCAAGGAATGCTGGATAAAACAGTTGAGTTGAGCCTGCTACTTCAAACAAACTCGCATCCATGAGCTGCTGGTTAACAATAATGGAATGACTCCTGATCCAAAAAACTATTATGTAATTATTGGTAGGCTGTTCTTCTAGGGTCATTAATTGAATTGTGAGCAATAAGAAGGTACATTTTATAAATTGCCTCAGCTTTTTTGGCTTTCCTCTCAGGGGTTAAGTCGACCCTGTTAGGGAAGTGCCCTACCGCCATTTTGAGGAAAACTTAAACCTGGGGTAAAGTAAGGATTTCATTTTTGAATTTACGTATATAATAGGTAAATACTTACTCATCTCATTAATACTATTAAACGGAATTCTAGATAACGATGGGGGCTTCTTTGCTCTCAACTTAATAGTGTTATGAATCAAATACACTTTTTTGGGAGATTATCGCAGCTTACATCACATTAACTGAACAACGTTATTACGAAGATAACTTATCAAAGTAGTCATAAATTTCCACCAAAGAACGGTATTTCGTGAGTATCGGAATTAATTAGGAGGAAAAATGTTCGCAGCATCCAAAATCAAATGGTTCGGAAGTGTCATTCTAGCCGGCACCCTCCTCGTCGTGGCATTATTCGGTGGTAAATGGGGTACCGTCTATACTGCCGAGGCTGGCGATTGTCCTGCGCCTAACATCGTTACTCTCACTCCCTCTTCGGTCCCGGCAGGTTCACCAGATACCACCCTAATAATCACGGGGTCGAATTTTGGTGATATCACCGACACACGGGCGAGAATATCTGGGGTTGGGGTTGATGCATTATTACCAACTCTCGTGGTCCTACCCGATGGGCTCAGTGCAACCATCACGGACACCCTGTTAGTAGCTCCCGCTTGGTTTCTTGTGACGGTCGTTAAGTCTTGCCCTCATACGGTTCCCATCCTACCCATCGATCCAGCATGGGATGTGACATCCAATCCACTTACATTCTCTGTTTACGGGGCTTCCCAAATACTTCTCCCTATCATTACAAACAATGCTCTCCACTAAACAAGAATCGGAGGTCCGTTTCATACCCTCGCATTTGAAGATATTCTGAAACTAAGTGCCTTGGCACATCAAATAAAGGATGGATGGTTTTTTTTACAACAACATGGATTTTGAGCTACCAAGCTAATCTTTGTGCGTGTTTTTTTATTAACTTTTGCCTACGAATCGATTTTATAAATTTATAAGCCGCTATGCGGTTTTAATTCTATCCGGACTGGTATCCCTCTGTGTAGGGATACTTTATTTATCTATAGCTGCAACCAGGCTGACTAACGTTAATTTTGGGAGTGATGCGGGCGACTTCCTGGCTGCAATCCTGACGCGAGGGATTCCACATCCCACTGGCTATCCAACTTATATATTGCTTGGGATCCTATCGCAGTATTTTCCATTCAGTACTCCTGTATTTAGAGCTGCCCTCGTATCCATAATCCCAGCTGCCTTGGCAGCTGGTTTGTTAACCGGCTGGGTGGGGTTCGTAGTAAGATCGAAATCATCATCTAATCAAGTTGCAGCCTTTGTCACGGGTATTGCCTGGGGTGTGGCCCCTTTATTATTCTCTCAGGCAGTCATTGTCGAAGTGCATGGCCTGCAGTCTTTAATCGCAGTACTGGTTTTGTGGTGGATTACTTTAAATCTTAAGGCAGACCCCGGATCAAATAAAAAATGGATTCTAGGATTGTCTTTCCTCGTCGGATTGGGCTTCGGAAATCACTTAACGGTCGCCCTCTTTGCACCAGCCGCGCTGATTGCCTTGATCTATTTTGTATTTCGGTCCGGTTCATGGAAACTGGTTTTAGCTCAGCTCTTTCTGGTGTTGGCTGGTATGCTGGTTTATGTCTACCTCCCTCTCCGCGCTCAAGTCTACCCACCTATTAACTGGGGAAATCCTCAGACCTGGTCTGGTTTCATCTGGGAGGTCACCGGCAATCCATATCGCGGCTTGCTGTTCAGCGCCTCAACACCCGTCTTATGGGATAGAATCCGTTCCATTTCCAGTCTATTATTGGACCAATTCGGAGCGATAGGTCTGATCGCCGGCGCGATTGGCGTAATTCAATTTTCCTTCCCAATCAAATGGATACGCTTGATCCTGATTTGGATTTTCATCGTTTACTTCGCGTTTTCGATTGGTTATCAAACACAGGATTCGGTGGGTTATCTCATTCCCGCCACGATGGTTTTTGCGATTTGGATCGGGCTGTCGCTCCCATCACTGTGGCAACTTAATTGGAAGCGCCTACCAGTCGGATTGTTACTCGTTGGAATTTTAATTCTCAGCATTTGTTTGCGCATCCCAGGGAACCGCATTCGTTTGGATCCGCGTTCACAGGACCAACCCGCGCGCTATGCAGAGCAGTTCCTACGCGAAGCGCCTCTTAATGCCATTGTAAACACCATGACAGATCGTGATACCTTTCCCCTCTGGTATTATCACTTTGGGCTCGGTGAACGTCCGGACCTGCGGATTGTTGTACTTCCTTTGACCCAATTTGTCTGGTACCAACAGACACTTATGCATACTTATTCAGACTTAAAGTTCCCCGCCATTTATAAAAAGGATACTCCCAATACGGATTGGGGGCAGCAAATTCAAACCTTAAATCCAGACCGTGCTGTGTGCAACACTCAGCTGTCCGCTACAGCTGAAACGGGAGTTACTTATCAATGCACCAGCCCATGACCAAGGGGGGTGTTAGCAGGCTTCGCGGCTTAGGAAGGGCAGCATAAAAAAGCAGTTAACCCGCCCCGTTTTTTTAAGATACCTGCTAACAATCATCAAGATATTAGCTGGTTTAGCCCTTCTGTACCTATCTATCCGAGGAATTCATTGGAAAAACCTGCTTGGAGGAATCAGCTCTGCCAATCTAGGATGGTTGGCCCTGGCGATTGCGTCGGTTCTATTGGGTTTATTTTTAAAGTTCTGGCGATGGGTAATCTTTGTTAAAAATTATCACATCCAATCAAGTCTCGCCAGATTGTATAGTGCATATTTTGTTGGACAGGCAGTTAATATCATATTACCCCTTCGAGGAGGTGAGCTTGTCCGTATCGGTTATTTTGCCAGCGATCCTAAGATCCTCCCTGATATTGTCACCACGATTGCAATCGAAAAATACCTGGATGTAATCGCTTTAACTGTGTGCGGAATATTGCTTTCGTATAAGATATCGCTGGATAATATCTTGAACCTGCGTGGCGTGCTCCTGCCATTGACAGGTATCATGACCATCCTGTTGCTGTCTACCATTCTATTTGGGCCAGCTGTTTGGGAGAAAGTTCGTAGTGGCAATTGGTTGCCAAAACGTATGATGGATTGGTTGGATCGGTGGGTGCAGGCCAGTCTATGGCTAAGGAACCCCAGACAGGTGTTCCCAGGGATTTTATTGACCGTCCTTATCTGGGGTGTGATGTGGTCAACGAACCTCCTCGTGTTTAAAAGCCTCGGGCTTCCATTAGGCATAACCGCTGCTGGATTGGTTTTAATCCTGGTTTATGTCGGATTGATCCCGGCATTAATGCCTGGTAATATCGGTCCATTCTATTTTTTTGCCCGTCAGGCGGTGATACCTTTTGGCATTCTGACTGATGCAGCAATTGTCTTTGCCGTGGTCTT
>JBGPBQ010000241.1:0-6272 GCA_041481345.1 Anaerolineae bacterium | reverse complement strand
GATGGGCGTCCCGCTGGTTAATGGTATGGCGATAAGATCGAACTCCTGTGGATCACTTTCGCTGGATGCCCCTGAGGTGACGTGGTTCACGGTATATACCACATTTCCACTGGGCGACCAGGAGATCCCCGGCACCCAGGCCCAATCCCCACCTGTTTGGTAAGGTGTGATATTCAGCAGTGTAGACAGACTTCCATCACTGCTGCTAAAGATCCCCACGCTGTCCGGGCGTGAATATAAGAACTTCGATGGACTGGGAGCCCATGAATACTCTGTGCCCCACCATCCATATACACCCCCAGAGTTGGTGTCCAAATCCATCTGGGGGCTGCCAACAAATCCGCTCTTATTAACGCTGACCTCGAACAAATCATTATTCGCCTGCCAACCTGGAGCAGCTTCCCGCCATTCAACTGTCGAATAAGCCACAATGGTAGAGCTTGGGTCAAATTCAGCGAAATGCACTGTATTCTCCACCCCAAGATCGATTATTCTTACCGGATCAGTTGTAAGTGAAGCTACCCACAATGAGTTGATTTTCTTGTCTGCGTTGGAATAGCGGGTGAACAGGAGAAATTTTCCATCCTTTGATAAGGAAAAAATTCGCCCGTCCAGATCACCGGAAGAGACTGCGCATGTTCGATTGCCTGTGTTGTTCTCCATAATCCAGGCGTTGCCTGCAGAAAGGTAGGCTATCTTACCCGTGATATTATCCGCTTCGAAAGTTGACTTACTGCCAATCATCACGATTTCAGGAATTGCGTCTTTGATGACCGTCGTTTTTACTGCCGAATTCGAAACTTCAACGCCGTCTTCGAACACTCGATGGTAGGTGATTTCCTGCACGCCGTTTACCCCCGGTTGGCTCAACCTTCTTTCTCCCTCTGCTAAGGCTTCATTTCGTAATTCCTGGTGCTCGAATGGTATGGTAACCTGCTCTATATAATATTCATCCTTAACCCGCGTGACTTTGACCTGTGATCCATCCGTCAACGCGGTATATCCTGGCGGATCGACTTTATCTAGCTCACCTAACGTAATCTGTGCTAAACCTAATGCCTCCCCAACGGTGCTGCCGGATGGTATTTTCACCTGCGTGTCCTTGTTATCACTGCTAATGCTAACGGTGATAAGCCCTAGGGTCGCCCGAGGGACAGAGCAGCCCCCAATAACCATGGATATGGATATAACGATGAAGCACCAGAGGAAATTAAAATAAGTCCGATGGTATAATCGCAAAGTTCACCCAATATGGTATCTAAATCTTTCCGAAAACTAGTATAGCATTATAGCATGTCTGACGAAGCGATCCTACAATCGAACACAGACCAGATCATCGCCCGTCTTGAGGCGCTGCTCTTTGTAGCTGCAGGTTCCGTTCCATCTCTCCAATTGGCCACCGCGCTTAATTTGCCAGTAAGAACAATCGAAACTCACCTGGATATCCTGGAATCAAGGCTTGCATCAGCTGCATCACCCCATGGGTTGCGCCTTCAGCGCCACCATGGTCGTGTTCAGCTCACCACCTCCCCCGATACCGCTGCTGATATTGAGCGCTTCTTGGGGCTTGTGTCTATCAGTAAGTTGAGCCGTGCCGCTCTCGAAGCCTTGGCCATCATTGCTTATCAGCAGCCTGTCACCCGACCTGAAATTGATGCCGTCCGCGGTGTTAGCTCTGATGGCGTCTTGAAGAGTTTACTCAGCAAGGGATTGGTCCAGGAAATTGGTCGGGCTGAAAGGCCAGGCCGGCCCATCCTCTATGTGACCACCTCCGACTTCCTTCAGCATTTCGGCTTGAATTCCCTCGAGGAGCTTCCTCCATTATCCACTGAGCTCGGGGTACCGCCTGCTTCTACCGACTATCCCCTGGATTTCTAAAACTCGATTTTCTTGCGCCTTCCCCAATGACACTCGGAAATTTCCATCGCGTCATTGTACTATCCATGCTATTCAATATGGATGTACCATCCAACTTGGTCCCCTCATCAGTCCAGCAAATGGATTTTTTCTGGGATAATAATTTACAACTGCGTAAATTATAGATTCTCCAGACCACAGCTGATATTGTTCAATCTATCACTTATAATTATCTAAATTAAAGTGACATTTGCGGATTTGTATGGAGTATCATTTGAAATTCTGACGATCAGTTAATTCAGGTATGCAGAAATGTTCAAAGCAATAATCAAGAGAATTATCGCTGAATTCCAGCTTATCGGGCGGTATGGAATTGTCTTGTCGTCCTAAAAGCTAGAATTTCATTTTTCGATGCTGAAGAAGGAATAACAATCTGATAAGGATAGTTCATGGATCAACCAATCTCAAAATCCACCCCTGCCTGGCTTGAAAATGCCGTTTTTTATCAAATTTACCCACAGTCATTCTATGATTCGAATGGCGACGGCATCGGTGATATCCCCGGGATCATCGCTAAATTGGATTACATCCAATCTCTTGGCGTCACCGCCTGCTGGCTGAACCCTTGCTGCGAATCTCCGTTCCAGGATGCCGGCTATGATGTCTCAGATTACTATAAAGTCGCCAGGCGCTACGGCACCAATGCTGATCTCGAGCAGCTATTTGATCAGGCCCGAAAGAGGGGTATCCGCATCCTGCTCGACCTGGTCCCCGGTCATACCTCCATCCAACATCCTTGGTTTAAAGAGTCATCCAAACCTGAGCGCAATGCATATTCCGATTATTACATCTGGACGGATAGCGCCTGGAAGTGGGACGTACCTGGCTATCGAGTCGTAAGTGGGTTTTCTCAGCGCGATGCCAGTTACATCACCAACTTCTTTTACTTTCAGCCCGCCTTGAATTACGGTTTCGCCAATCCCGATCCTTCCCAGCCCTGGCAACAGCCTGTGGATGCCCCCGGTCCACAGCGCGTGCGCCAGGAGCTGAAGAATATCATGCGCTACTGGTTGGAGCTGGGTGCCAGCGGATTCAGGGTCGATATGGCATTCTCTCTTGTAAAAGGGGATTACGGCAACCGTGAAACCAGTAAATTGTGGCGCGAGATCCGCTCCTGGTTGGATATGGAATTTCCGGATGCCTGCCTAATTTCTGAATGGGGTGTGCCATCCCTCGCCATCCCGGCCGGCTTTCACATGGATTTTTGCCTCCCCTTTGGCATGCCCGGGTACACTGCTTTGCTCCGCAAGACCTACGGCACCGGACCGGGCACTGATCTCCACGGATTCAGCTTTTTTGACTCAATCGGTAGTGGTAACATCCTTGAATTCCTGGATGACTATTTAAATCATTATCAAAAAACTCATGGGTTGGGTCAGATTGCCATTCCCACTGGCAACCACGATATCAACCCACGTTTGGCCAAGGGTCGGACGACGGACGACATTGAGCTGGTGTTCCTTTTCCTCCTCACCATGCCAGGTGTGCCGTTCATCTGGTATGGCGATGAGATTGGACTGCGCTCATATGACGATATGGTCTCAAAAGAAGGTGGTTATCAGCGCACTGGAGCGCGCACCCCGATGCAATGGGACGATACACCCAATGCTGGGTTCTCAACTGCCTCTCCTGATTCGTTATATCTACCCATCGATCCGTCTCCCGATCGACCTACAGTGCAGCAACAGGAGCAGGATCAGCAGTCGTTGCTTCAGCGTGTCCGAAAATTAGTGGCTATACGTAAAACTTATTCTGCTCTCCAAGCATCCGCTGATTTAGAGCTTCTTTACTCCAAATCTGGCCTGTACCCGCTGGTCTACAAAAGAGGGAATGATAACCAAACTTTTATCATCACAATTAACCCATCATCTCGAAGTGTGAGTGTTGAGCTTCCTCATAATTCGGCTGTCCTTATGGAGGGTATTTATGGTCCGGCTTCAGCACTCAGTCTTCAAAATGGTATGTTGAAAATTCAGCTTCCCGGAATTTCCGGAGGAATTTATCGTGTCAGATGACCACGGTGCACTATGATCACTTATTCATTCGATCAAATCCCGTTTTCACCGCGGGGAACAACTTCTGAGGATTAACTTTTATACCGGGTTTGGAAAATATTCGCTTAAAGACGGAGAGTCTTTATGTCGCTCACCAAAGAATGGATTAATCGCCTTACGCATTGGGATACCACCCTCTGGCAGATATGTTATGAGCCACTATCAATCATTGAGCTGGATGGTTTTGTCACCCGTAAACAGCTTTCTGCTGAAGAAGCGCTAAAGCATAAATTTCATCCCATGCCGGTCGGCACCGCCTGGGGCGCCAAGTGGGAGTATGGCTGGTTCAAATGTGTATTAACCCTACCTGATAAAGCTGCTGGACGACGTATCGTATTGTTCATGAACCCAGCTGCTATCCCTCCTGAATCGGGTGAGCGCTTGAATTGGACTGATGGCAGGGTGATCAGCTCCTATGGCTGGGCAAGGCGCGATAACAAGCTTACCCGCTATGGCATCCCGGGGAATAATAACTGGTATGCCCAGGCTCCCGAAGATGGGGAGTGCCTGGTTTGGGCCAATGGCAAGGTTGCGGGTTCGTTCGGCTCGGCACGTCGTGAAATCACCCTCACCCGTAACGGGATCCCTGGAAGCACTTTCTCACTATTGGTCGAAGCTTATTCAGGTCATGGACCGCTTGTCATGGGGGGCGGTCCGATCCGCATTGGATATGAATCGGTGCCCGAGCCCGGAAAAACTCAGGTGGAAGTCGGGGCGAGTAGATTTGGCATCTGGCGCGAACAGGTTTACCAGCTGGCATTGGACTTTACCACTTTATTTGAGCTTCGCAACCGGCTGGACCAGACCTCCCTGCGTGTCTCGGAAATCGACCAGGGGCTCAAGGATGTCACCCTTTTGATTGACCTCGAGCTGCCTGAGCCGGAAATGTTGGAGACGATCAATCTTGCCCGCGAGCGCTTGCGCCATCTGCTCGCCTGCGTAAACGGCTCCACCGCCCCAACTTTCTTCGCTTTCGGTCACTCTCACATCGATGTCGCCTGGTTATGGCCCTTGGCCGAAACCGACCGTAAGATTGCGCGCACAGTGATCAATCAGCTCAACCTGATGGAGGAATACCCGGAATACCGCTTCTTGCAGTCTCAGCCTCAGCTTTATCTCATGCTGAAAAATCATTATCCTGAGCTTTACGATCGCTTTAAACAAGCTTTACTGTCTGGTAAGGTCATTCCTGATGGCGCTATGTGGGTTGAGGCGGATACAAATATCACCGGTGGCGAAAGCTTGATCCGTCAGATCATGTACGCCAAGCAGTTCTTCAAACAGGAATTTTCGATGGATACGGAAGTACTGTGGCTGCCGGACGTATTTGGCTACACTGGCGCTCTGCCACAAATTCTGCTCGGTTGCGGTTGCACCAGCTTTGCCACTCAAAAGATTGCCTGGATCTACCACGGGGGTGATCCATTCCCCTATAACACCTTCTTATGGGAGGGGATCGATGGATCAGCTATTCCGGCCCATATCTTTTCGGATTACAACAGCCAGACCCACCCCGGGAATTTGCTAGACCGCTGGGAAACTCGCTTTCAAAAGGATGGCATCCGCTCGATGCTTCTCGCCTTTGGCTGGGGTGATGGTGGTGGCGGTCCAACCCGTGACCATTTGGAATTTTTATCACGCGCCAGGGACCTTGAAGGGCTTCCTCGGGTCAAGCTTGCCTCACCTGGAGAGTTCTTCGCCGATTTAAAGCGCCAGGATTTGCCCAAGGAACGCTATGTGGGTGAGTTATATTTTCAAGCTCACCGCGGCACCTACACTTCTCAGGCTAAAACAAAATTGGGTAATCGCCGCAGCGAATTCGCCCTGCATGATGCCGAGTTCTGGTGTACCCTCGCCCATACGTTGAATGGTCATTCTTATTCGCCCGATGACCTTAAACCCGCCTGGAAAAAAGTTCTTCTCAACCAGTTTCATGACATCCTGCCCGGTTCCTCCATCCATCGAGTCTACGAGGAAGCCGAAGCCGCCTATACCCAGGTTATCTCTCAAGCTACGAACGCCATTTACTCGGCCATATCTTCATTCATCGATTCAAAAGTCTCAGATTCCATGACCGTTTTTAATTCTCTCTCCTGGGAACGCACTGAGCTCATTGAAACAACGCAGGGTACAGTCCAGGTGACCGTTCCCTCCTGCGGTTGGACTACTATAAATACAATGCCTCTTCCAAAATCCTCTCCTCGTCCCCACAGAGGCGTTCGGGTAACAGAGAGCAGCCTGGAGAATGACCTGCTACTTGCCATATTTAATGATCGCGGCGAAGTGATCAGCCTGGTGGAT
>JBGPBQ010000240.1:0-6372 GCA_041481345.1 Anaerolineae bacterium | reverse complement strand
GCCTCCGCCACCGCACAGCTTATTCCGACAATTAAGGCAGGTCTGGAATGGCTCGATCGCGCAGGGTATATCAACCTGATTTCCACCAGAGGCGATGAAGTTAAGCTTGAAGTCGGTAACAGGCAGAAAAATGGGGCTGCATCAGTGGAGTCTTCCCGATTAAATTCCATGCTGGCCGAAAGTGCAGCTTTTAGACGCTATTACTTGACGGTTGATAAAGATCGCCTGGTTATAACGGATAAGGAATCGTGATGCGGTTAAGAATTTGGAAAATATACTCATCCTTGCCGAGTTTGCATTGATTCATTAGAATCAAGATCATGGTAGAGCGAATATCGCGTAAAGGTTTTCTCAAGCTGGGTGTATTGGCACTGTCGACACTGGCTGCCAATCCGTTCCCCAACTCTCCGGATGATTCCTCCCGGCCGAGTGGCACGATTGGACGCATCACCAAGGATACCGTCAGTGTGTTTAAAGCGCCCACCTGGCCGAAAGGAGAAACGGTAGGGTACCTCCACCGCGACACGCTGGAAAACTTATACTATTCTATATCTCCCGATGACGGTCCACCTTACAACCCGATCTGGCACCGGGTATGGAACGGATATATCCATAGTGCCTACGTCCAAAAGGTTAATTATCGGTTCAATCCGCCCGTTGCTTCGTTACCGGAGAGTGGTCAGCTATGTGAAGTGACCGTTCCTTATACGCAAATCTACCAGAAGAGCCTCACCATTGGCTGGCAGCCGAGGAGCCGGTTATATTATCTTTCCACCCATTGGGGCGTTGGGGTCGATGAGGGACCCGACGGCGCGCCCTGGTACCGCTTATATGACGAGCTGCGCGAAGATGAGTACCACGTCCCTGCAGAACATATGCGCCTCATCCCAGACGCTGAACTTAGCCCGATCTCACCGGAGGTCTCGCCATATAAAAAGCGAATTGAAGTATCTATTCAAGGTCAGACACTTATCGCCTTTGAAGGGGATACGGTGGTCCTGAGTACCCGCATCTCGTCCGGATTAAACCAAAGACCCGACCCGGATGGCATCCCATGGGATACCCCGCGCGGGCGGTTTAATATCCAATCGAAAATGCCATCCAAACATATGGGAGTGGGTGATCTCGCCAGTGATGGCAGTGATCTACCGGGTGTTCCTTGGACCCAATTCTTCCTCACACCACCCGGGAATGCGTTCCATGGTACGTATTGGCATGATAATTTTGGTCTGCAGATGAGCCACGGCTGTGTGAATATGCGCACCGAAGAAGCCAGATGGCTCTTCCGCTGGACGACGCCTGTATTTAATACCCCAATCGAAAACCATCGGCAGTGGGAACAAAGGGGAATGGGGACGTTAGTCATCGTCACCTGAGCATGGTTATGCCCGATTTCTCCGACCAACGCTACCTTGAACACGAGCAGTACAAGGATGCCAGTCATCTTAATGCACGCATCCAGCTCCACAGGCGCTTCAGTACCAATCCATATGGCTGGTTCAACTGGGTGTTTGACCAATTGGATCTTTCACCTGGGGCATATACCCTGGAAATTGGCAGTGGACCTGGAACGTTATGGTCCGAAAATAAGCACCGGATTCCTGTGGGTTGGCACATTTTCCTGACCGATTTTTCGCCGGGAATGGTACGGGAAGATAAATGGAGTATTGGTCAAACTCGAAATACCTACGCCTTTGAGGTTTCCAACGGGATGGCGATACCGTTTCCGAAGGAAACCTTCGATGCGGTCATTGGGAATCACGTTATTTCTTCCCGGCATGGAAACTGGGCTTTTGCTCTTCCGGGTGCCATGTTCCTCTCCTGGCTCCTTCTGGCGGTTTTTCCACTCAAATGATATCTAAATATGACTATGAATGACCAACAAGTAATTTTTTCAATGAGCAAGGTCGGCAGGTTGTACCCGCCCAACAGACTGGTGCTACGCGATATCTCCCTGGGTTTCTATTATGGGGCGAAAATTGGGGTGCTTGGCTTGAATGGCGCCGGGAAAAGCACTTTACTGAAGATTATTGCCGGGGAAGATAAGGAATTTATCGGTGAGCTGGCATTTTCACGGGGATATTCTGTGGGCATGTTGGAACAGGAACCGAAGCTGAACCCCAACAAAACAGTGAAACAAGTAGTGGAAGAAGCCGTCCAGCCTGTACTCGCTTTGTTGCATGACTACGAGAGCATCAATGACAGGTTCAGCGACCCTGACGTTGACTATGACGCATTAATCAGCCAACAGACTGCAGTCCAGGAAAAGCTGGATAAAATGGATGCCTGGACATTGGACAACCGCCTGGAAATCGCCATGGATGCGTTGCGCTGCCCCCCTGAAGACATGCCAGTAGCGGTAATCTCTGGTGGGGAACGCCGACGGGTAGCCTTGTGCCGCTTGCTGCTCACAGAGCCCGACATCCTGCTTCTGGACGAGCCCACTAATCACCTGGATGCCGAATCGGTTGCATGGCTGGAGCAACATCTAAAGCAATATAAGGGCACCGTCATCGCAGTTACCCATGACCGTTATTTCCTCGATAACGTGGCTGAGTGGATCCTCGAGCTTGACCGAGGCTACGGAATACCCTGGTGTGGGAATTATTCCTCCTGGCTTGAGCAGAAAAAGGATCGCCTGGAGCACGAAGAGAAAACCGAGACCAAACGCCAAAAAACCCTCGAGCGCGAGCTGGATTGGATCCACATGTCTCCGAAGGCACGCCAGGCGAAAGGGAAAGCCAGGGTGACAGCCTACGAAAATCTGCTTAGCCAGGAATATGAGCAACGCCGGGAAAACCTCGAGATCTATATTCCTCCCGGACCAAGGTTGGGTAATCGTGTGATTGAGCTGAGCGGTGTTTCCAAAGGATATGCGGATAAACTCTTGATGGATCAGCTAAATCTCAGCATCCCTCCGGGTAGCATCGTGGGGGTTATCGGTCCCAATGGGGCAGGGAAAACGACGATGTTGAAATTGATCACCGGTCAGGAAAGGCCTGACCGTGGGAAGATTACCATCGGTGAGACGGTTCAGCTGGCTTACGTCGACCAGGCACGCGATATGCTGAACGGGGATAAAACCGTGTGGGAGGAAATATCAGGCGGTGAGGAGAACCTGCTGCTGGGCAGCCGAAGGATGAACTCGCGGGCTTATGTGGCCAGCTTCAACTTCCACGGCACCGACCAGCAGAAGAAAGTCGGTATCCTTTCGGGCGGTGAACGCAACCGGGTCCACCTGGCAAAAATGCTCACCCAAGGTGCGAATGTGATCCTGCTGGATGAACCAACCAATGATCTCGATGTGAATACGCTGCGCGCCTTGGAAGAGGCGATTGAGAACTTCGCAGGCTGCGCCATCATCGTGAGTCACGATCGGTGGTTCCTGGACCGGGTTGCCACCCACATATTAGCTTTCGAGGGTGACAGCCAGATCTTCTGGTTCGACGGGAACTATACAGATTATGAGCTCGACCGGAAGAGGCGCTATGGGCTAGCCACCGATATTCCTCACCGCATCCAATATAGAAAACTTAGCCGTTGAAACTGGAAGGGATTTAATCATGGACGATCAAACAACACCAACCGAGAGTGAAGCTCAGGGCTCCAAAACCCAGAGTCCCATACCATTCAAAGCTGAAACCCGCCAGCTTTTGGATATTCTGATCCATTCTCTGTATACCGAACGCGAGATATTTTTGCGTGAGCTGATCTCAAATGCATCTGATGCGCTTACCCGCATGAGCTTTGAGATGCTCACCAGTCGAGATGTGCTCGACCCGGATGCAGAGCTCGCCATTATGATCACTTCCGACCCAACCGCCGGAATTTTGACCATCAGCGATACCGGCGTCGGGATGACCTCAGAAGAGCTGGTTGAAGATCTGGGAACGATCGCTCATTCTGGTGCCAGGGCTTTTATGTCCGCTGCCAAGGAAGGAGCGAAAAATGTCTCTGATATGATTGGGCAATTTGGGGTTGGCTTTTATTCCGCGTTTATGGTGGCAGAATGGATCCGGGTGACTTCACGCTCCTATCTTCCGGATACGAGCGCTGCATCGTGGTTCTGTACAGGCAATGATACCTTTAGAGTTGAGCCGGCGCAAAAGATAGACCGTGGAACGACGATAGAGGTCAAGCTCAAAGAGGATGCAGCCGAATTCGCCCAGGAAAGTCGCCTGCGAGAAATCATTAAAAGACACTCTGATTTCATCTCATTTCCAATCTATCTGGGTGAAAAGAAGGAGCAGGTCAACAAACAGACGGCTCTATGGCGCCAGGCACCACGTAAGGTGGATAAAAAAGATTACGATGATTTTTACCACCAATTAACCCTGGATTTTTCACCACCACTGACCTATTTCCATTTATCGGTGGATGCCCCCGTCCAGATGTATGCGATTCTGTATGTGCCGGCGAAATCTGAACGAAATTTGTTTTCCATTCGGAAGGAGGACGGGCTCAAATTATACTCCTGCAACGTGCTGATCCAGGAATACTGCAAGGAGGTTCTGCCAGAATATTACCGTTTCATTCAAGGTGTGGTGGATACCGAAGATTTACCTTTGAACGTGTCGCGCGAGACCATCCAAGCCAACCGCATTATGGCAAATCTGAAAACGCTGATCACCTCCAAAATAACTGGAGTGTTAGACAAGCTGGCAATAGATGAACCCGAACGATATGCCGACTTTTGGCAAGAATTTGGTCGTTATATTAAAGAGGGTATTGCCATTGAGCAAACCGAGCCCGAATCTTTATATCCCTTGCTTCGCTTCCATACGAACAGCTCAACGGATCAGTGGTCTTCCCTGGACGATTACCTGGGCAGGATGAAACCCGAACAAAAGGAAATTTACTACATCCTGGGGGATGATGAAAGGTCCATCGTATATAGCCCGCACCTGGATATTCTAAAGAAACACGAACTTGAAGTGCTGCTCCTGACCGATCCAATCGATCCATTTATGGTGGTCCGCCTGGCGAAGTATAAGGATCATTCGATGGTGAACGTCTCATCATCCGACCTAAAAATGCCGGTATTGGAAAAGGAATCGGAAACCGAGCCTGTCGCTACGCTTGACCCAAGTGAATGGATTACTTTGATCGAACGGTTCAAAAAAAAGCTGGGAGATAAGGTCACTGACGTGCGCATGACGGACCGTTTATCCGATTCTCCCGCTCGACTGGTCGACCCGGAGGGTGTGCCGAACCAGGAGATGCAGCGTGTGTACCGCCTGCTCAAGGAAGATTTTGAAACCCCCAAAAAAGTACTGGAGCTAAACCCTCACCACCCCATACTGCTCCAGCTGAATTCATTACCCTCAGAGGTTGAGCTGGGTCACTTGATCATCGAGCAAATTTTTGAAGATGCACTGTTAATCGAAGGATTACATCCTGACCCGGCAGGAATGATCGACCGGATCCAAAAAATTATCGAAGCAGCGATTAAATAAACAAAGCTCGCACAAGCAAAACATTGTGCGAGTCTTGTAAGTTGATTGCAGCTTAAATCCAACGTTGGGTAACGTCTTGACAGCAGCGGACGAAATCCAAAACTGTGGGCACATTCCGCATTAACGTTGCCATACTGCCTCGAACGTTAAGCATGCGGGTCATCAATGCCTGTACCACCCCTACTTCACCGGATAAGATTTTTATGATATTACCGTAGGATCCTTTGAGGACAAAGGCGGGATTTATGGTTGAAGAACGCTCCTCAATGATGGCGTCTCTACATTTTCCATGCCAGAGGTCAAAATAGAGCCACATTTCTTCTTTAATCTCTGAATTAGGCTCTAGAACGATGCGCATGTCTCCTTCCCAATTCTTGGCAACCTTAGCATAGTGCTCGTCTGTATTGAGCTTCTCTTTGATTGCCTGCATCCATTCAGCGGAAGGGAAGATTGCTGTATTCATTTTTCCTCACTGAGGGTTTTTTAGGGTGTGCGCTGGGGGGGACTTGAACCCCCACGCCTTGCGGCACATGGCCCTCAACCATGCCTGTCTGCCAATTCCAGCACCAGCGCAAAAGGTATTGGTATTATAATCGGCTAACTGCGATTGTCAAGCGAGCTTAAATATAGGAGCTAACCGTGCGTATCGTGCTGGATGCAATGGGGAGTGATACCTGTCCCGAGCCGGAAGTTGCGGCTGCGGTTGAAGCGGCGCGCTTGTTTGGGGAAGAAATCATTCTCGTCGGACCCGCCGATGAACTCAAAAGTCGCCTTCAATCGACAAGCGCACCCAGTGGATCAGTCCGCATCGTCGATGCGACCGATACCATTTCGATGTCTGACAAAGGTATGGCGCTGGCATTAAAAGCTAAACGACGCAACTCGAAGACTTCTATGGCAGTGGGCATCGACCTGG
>JBGPBQ010000239.1:0-6372 GCA_041481345.1 Anaerolineae bacterium | reverse complement strand
TGATGCAGATGTGATGGAGATGGATGGTTAAGCAGTGGATTCAGAAGACATGCTGGAGAAATTTAGCCCCAAATATTGGATTCTGCGGACAATAAAACACCATATATAAGCAGTAGACCAGCAGTTCTATGACTTCGGATCAGACGGTTGTGGGCACCCACAAGGGGTGTGAGATTCGAATCCCTGCCAAGCGATTAGCTGGCCGCCGGGGGCGCCAATATCTGGGGGATATTACTCGAATGATCTCCACATAGGGTAGTAAACGGAATGTAAAAAGTAGTTTAGCGTCATTTACGAAACACAAAAGTAATCCCAAGGGAAAATAGATCGATCTCCAGGAAACCCTGGAGACCGTTTATTAAAAATAATCCTGCCGTATTCGAGATTACAAGAGCCGATGCAAAAAAAACCATTGATGATAAAATCAAATCACTCTACAAATACGTAAGTAAAACAGTAATTGTTCTCTGGGGAGGGGAAATGCAGTGAACCAAAATCGACGATTTCCAATTTGGATTTTTCCCATCTTTGGAGTAATCATTGGTTTCGTGCTTGCTTCTATTAACAACCAAGGCTTACTTACGATTTGGGAGAAAGTAAAAGGCCCCCCAGAAAAGATATTGCGCATTATTGGGAATGTGGATGGATACAATCTTTTAGTTGAAACTATTTCAGGAAAAACTATTTATGTGGAGACCTTTCACTGTGTAATATATGATAATCAAGGATCTCAACGATGGGTAGGTATACAACCTCATCCCGAGCAAAACTACTCTGCTAATTATCTAATCTGGCCGTTATTGTTTCCAGTCAAACAAACCTACAATATTTCCTATTTCGCCGACGGACCTAAAGCATTGATACGGTTTGCTTTGTCTGAAAATGGAGATCTATGGTATTGGAATTTTTGTGATAATGGGTATCTAGGTTTAAATTATTGTCTATTTCCTTTGATTGGCTTATTTGGAGGCGGGATCCTAGCTGTGATAATTATTGCAATTCGACGATTAACGAGATTTTATAAACATATTGCTTCCGGTAAGAATATTACCCAAGGTTAAAATAGGCTATCGGCCTGGTAGGGGTTGCCCCAAATACTTTTGGGACAGCCTCATCTGGGTTGAATTATGATTAACTGTTTTACGAGTTTATTTCTCCAGCTCACCGATATCGATTGGGATCGGAGTGAGAATTTCATCCATCAGACGAGCTGGCAAAAACCTTACCGCGTTGGGCGCGGCTGATCGAGTCGGTGGTCGCTGAGGTGAGACATATCCTGCTGAGTTGAACTGTGGGGGTAGTGAACATTTTGGCCGTCACCTGGTTTTTATAACCGGGTGGCGTTTTTTTTGTAGAGGGGGAAATTACTTTCGTATCCCCCCATCGCGAAGTTGTCTGACAACTTCGCCTGTCCGATGGGTGAGTGCGCAGTGGTACGCCCCCCCAAAACCAGGGGGGATTCTCCCCCCAAGATCAGGGGGGATTCCTCAATGACAATAAAAATTTATCCGATGTCTTGTCCGAAGGTCAAAGGATTTATAACAATCACTATCCCATTATCAGGTTCGGATTATTTGAAGCGCATAAAGGTATATAAAATCTTGAGCGATTAATGGGTGGTCTTTACCTGCGTCAGGGCGAGCACAGAGAATAAAAACAGCAGCCCATAGATGCTGAAAATCAAGACATACCCAAAACCCGGTATCTGAGGCACCTGGGTGGTGACAAAATCAGCGATAGGGCCGCCAATATATGCTCCCACCGCGCCAGCCCCTGCACCAGCCAGGTTAGAGATACCCAGGTAGCGCCCTGCTTCTTCCTTGGGGACTAGGAGCGTCCCGAGAGCCCAGTTGGCGGTGTAGAATAAGCCGGCTCCAATGCCAATGGCGCAGCCGCCGACATAAATAACGGGCAAGCTGGGTATGCTGAGGGCGATGACGGTACCTACCACTGCGGTCATCCCAGCCACTGCCACCATGCGCTTCTCACCAAAACGGTCAGTCAACCAACCGGCCGGCAGGGTGGAAAGCAGGATGAAGATGCCCACGATCAAGATAAGCCGGCTAGCTGGAGAGGCCGCGGCTTCCTTCACATATCCCAGGCGCCCCTGGAGGAAATAGACTGCAAATGTGGAAAGGTTGACCGCTCCGACCAGGAATGCCAAACGGTTGATCACCCACCAGGTAAAAGAAGGGTTTTCCCTGGCTTTATCCCCCAGACTGATCCGCACACTGAGCCAGACCCCCATTGCAATCGCAACCAGCATTCCCGCCAGTCCGACCAATCCCATGACGATAAACAGAGCTAATGGAGCGGTGATGTCGCTCATTAAGGAACTAACCAGCCTAACCACTTCCCGCGAGCCAAGGATGATCAGGGTGAAGACGACGGTCATTCCCACCAGTCGTAGGATAGGCTCCCAATCCATTGGAGGCAGCGTCTCTTCGAGCGGTTTTTCAGGGACGAGCATGGTCAGCAGCATGGTAATTACGATTGCACCTGCGGCAATCAATATACTTGCCCACATATGCCCTTTACTGACCAGAGAACCGATAAAGAGCCCTACTACGACCAATGGAAGGGGTATCTCAAATAACGCCTTCACCCCCGAGAAGCGGCCGCGTTTTTCATCCGGGACCAGGTCAGGAATGATCCCTTGTTCGGCAGCCTGGCTCATATTGGAAGCAATTGGTTGCAGCAACCCGATGGCAAATAATACCCAGAAACCCAGCATGCCAGCCATTCCAGCCGTAAAGCCAATCAATATGGTTAGTAGTGCGGTCACTAGCGTGCCAATGAAGATAAATGGTCGCCGCCGACCCCAGCGGAGTGTACTGCGATCGGAAAGCAACCCCATCACTGCCTGGGCAAGCAGTGCGACCATCAAGGTGTATAAGCGAAAGGTGCCATAATAAGTACCTTTCTGCGCCTCACCCACAAACTGCTGGACAAGCAGCGGGGTGATCAAACCCATGGTCTGGGCAAGCATGGTCAGACCAAAAAAGTAAATATTGAAGGTGATGTAGTCAAACCAGCGGATTGGACGGCTCATGTGAGACTCCTGGGTTGAATAAAATGGAAAGGGAAGGGTCGCTTTTCATATCAGGCTCTAGTCGAGATTGTGTTTGAGGAAATCAAGGGTCAGGCTGAACGCAAGGTCCCGCTCCTTATCCAGGATGACACAGTGGGTGGAGTGCTCCAACCAGTGCAGTTCCTTGATAGGTGAGCTGACCTGATCAATTATGATCTGGGGTGATTCGGGATGGACGGTTGGGTCCAGCCTGCCTTGAATAACGAGGATGGGTTGATGGATCTGCGGCAACACAGAAAAGACGGCTGTTTGTAAGTATCTGAGCTGGACGGCGCCCTTTAACGGTTGGACCGCATAACCCTGCCATGGGTTGTCGTCAGCAGACGGAGATTTGGGGACCGAAGTAATGAGGGGTGCCAAAACGGATAGCAGGAAGTTGCTAGCACGCCCTATCCTGAGGTGCAGCGCCGGGGCATAGCATAAAATCCCCGCAGATTCGGGATGCTTGAATGCCAGGTACAAAACGAGTAAGGCGCCGGTCGATTCGCCCCCAATCACAACGCGCTGGCAGCTGGAAGCCAGCTGCTGGTAGGTCTGCTCAACACTGGAGTACCAATCCTGCCAGGTGAAACGGTTGCAGTCCTGTGGGGTTGTGCCATGACCAGGCAACAGGGGTGCAGCGACCGTATATCCGTTATCGTAGAGTGTCCTGGCCAGAAGCCGGACTTCGGCGGTGGTGGCAGTAAAACCATGACACAGCAACACGCCGGTAGATCTAGCTTGCCAATAGAAAGGCGAGCCATCCAATTGAGGGTTGCGAAAGGTGGGGGGTTTGGTCATCAGCTCATGGAGCGGAATCAATCGACCGATTAGTTATCTTAGGAGAAGGTAGATGATGACAGTCATAATTACCAATAGAAGAAAACCCCCAATGGATAGCATAGTTACTTTGAGCGAATCGAGAGGTTTATTTCCACTCACCTTGCCGGTTTGACCGTTCATATACAAATGGTAACGTTTACCCTGGAAAGGATAATTGCCAATATAGATTGGTAAAAGGGCAAGCTTATAAGTGAGCCCGCTCCATTTAGATGCACCGATACCGAAGTTCCGTTTCGGGTGGTCGGGTTCCACCAGGCTGGAAAGGCTGGACTTGACATTGTTTAATACTTTTTCTCGCGCCCGTAAGGAGGCATCTGCTAGTGGCTGATCATAAGTCAACGCCAGCCAACCAGCGAGATAATCAGGTGAGAACTCCACCAATTCTTCCAAATTGAAAGGCTCAATACCCGCTATCTCTGCAGAGGTCAGCTTGCGCAACCCAGGGATAATTTCATTATTGAACATCTCAAAATGAGACCCGTTGCGGGTTTCCCACTGCGGGAGTTTACTGGTACCGATGTTGTCATCATAAAACCAGGGCACTTCCAGTGTTCCCGAAAAGATCCAAAAGGGATAATAGGCTGGATGAAGCTGCATCCCTGCATGGCGTAAAGCCAGATCGTCTGGAGCGAGAAAACCTTGGCTTAGCCAGGTTCTGATGTAATCGCCTGCTTTTTGTGGGTCGATCTTAAACGCGATGATACCTTGCGGGTCGACTAATTCCATTAGCGCGGGTGAAGTGATAAACCGGTTCGAAGCGCAATACGGGCAGGTGTCGGCGGTTTGACCAGCTGGCAGGATGATACCCACTCCGCACTGCTCACAGGTGACTCGCGATTGGCTATCCGCCCACCGGTGAGCTCGTTCGGTGGGCAGGGCTGTATCCAACAGCTGTTCGGAGCTTTCACTAATCACGCGTTGGTCCACTTTACCTGTCCACCCACAAAACTGGCACACCAGAGTAGTCTCATGGAGATCATACGATATTGAAGCCCCACAATTGGGGCAGGTATAGGTCTTGACGACTGCCTCTTCGGGAGATGACGGCTCCTGTGGTGTGTATGAAGCACCTTCAGGCATAAGGCGGCTTTTATCCAGTTTCTCATCAATCATCATCAGCCCGCGCTTGGCCGTCGAGTTGGATGGATCGATTGCCACAGCCCGTTCCAGATAGGTGCGACGTTCCTGCAGGTCGTCTGTGGTTGCTGAAAGCCAGATCCAGATACGCGCGTCGGTGCTGTTTATCAACGATGCTTGATCGAGCAATTTTTTCGCCAACGAGCGGTTGCCATTCTTGACAGCAATAATGCCATCTTGAATAAGCTGTTCAAATTCCAGGGACTCAATCGAATCAGGTGTGTTGGAAAATGCAGGGGGTAGCATTTTTAGATTATATATCGAAAAATTGAAAAACGTTGAAATTGGGATATTACAATGTCTAGTGGGATATAAGAGCTAGTCCTGATGGATAAAGAAGCCGCTCAGGAAGTGACGGATGGGAGGCAGACGCAGGACCAATAAGAAAATGATCAATATCATCCACAAGTAGGGTTCCACAACACCCTGTTTCACAACCAAGATGTAATGCAGCGCGGCCAGGAAGTCGATCCCATACACCACACTGTGCAAACATTTCCAATTCTTACCCAGACGTTTCGGCCAGGGTGGGAAGGAGGTGATAGCCAGAGGGATCAAAAGGATACCGGCAATCAACCCCAGCAGGGCATAAGGTTTGATTATTTCATAGCTTACATACAGAAAATTAAAACCATAATCCAACCCAACAAAGATGGCAAAGTGTATACACACATACAGGAATGAATAATCTCCCAGAGCACGCCGGACTTTGAGTGCAGGTGAGAAACCAAAGATGGTATTCAAGGGTGTGCAAACCAGGCTTAACACAAGGAGAATTAGAGCAATCTTGCCTGTCCGTAGAATCGCCCCCCGAATGGGATCAGCAGTCAAATTCCCCTGCCAGGCATCAAATAACAGCCATGGAATCGGGATCAGGCAGGCAATATGAACCAGGATTCGGAACCAATAATCAAAAAACCTGTTTTTGGTGTTCAAAAATCCTTTTTTAAATCCATCCCTGCATAAAGTGAGGCGACTTCTTTTTCATACCCATTGAACATGAGGGTCTTCATCCGTCCAACCTCGCCGATCCGCCGCTCGGTGGCCTGCGACCAACGCGGGTGATCCACATTGGGGTTGACATTGGCATAAAAACCATATTCATTGGGAGCAGATTCCATCCAAAGGCTATTCGGTTGGGAATTTACCAGCTCAATCTTGACGATGGCTTTGATCCCTTTGAAGCCATATTTCCACGGTACCACCAGGCGGATGGGTGCTCCATCTTGCTTCGGTAAATCGGTTCCGTACATGCCGGTTGCCATAAGGGTCAGGTCGTGCATAGCTTCATCCATCCGCAGCCCTTCAACATACGGCCAGGA
>JBGPBQ010000238.1:0-6386 GCA_041481345.1 Anaerolineae bacterium | reverse complement strand
TAAATATCACATAATATCACGCACTATCACGAGTTTTCTTTAGTAATCTTGTCCTTCTTTGCTCATCGTATTCCACTATTTTTTCCCCATAGATTTGTCGTAATTCACTTAGTCGATTATTTACACGTTCCCGAGTTACAAAAAAGGCCCTTGCAATCTCTGGACCCGAATTACCCGCCCTCCACATTCTAACCGCTTCTCTATCCCATAAATGATCTTTTATTTGATTGATAATTTCATCCTCAGAATCATTTACAATATCTCCCTTAATTGGCGGTTTCTCGGGAAGGGCCGGTTTTTCTACAACGCCAACGGTATCAACCCGCTCATAATAATCATTGATCAATTTGAAAAATTTTATAGCTCTTTCTTGCGCTTCGGCATCATTGATAATCCAATAATGGGTAGGTTTAAGACTCAGGGGACATCGACTTAACACCTCAAACCGAATTAACGGAGCAAACAGCATATATCTATGTTCGATATTATGAAATGTTTTTTCTATATTTTCGTATCCTTCTTTACTTGGTAATCTTATTTCAAACGAATCCCCATCTTCGTTGCTAATTATGGATATTGGAAAATCTCTTTTTTTGTTTTTTTCAATTTCTTCAATAAATTCGACGAATTCTTTATAGGTACAGGTGAGATTGAGAATCGGATATTCTGTCGTATGACATTCAGCTTCTTTCCAGTTCGTTTCCATTTTTCACACTCCTTTTTATCCCGCCCGGAGTGTGCTATACTTCACACTACCAGGCCGCTTGATCGGCTTTGGTCACATCCCCGGATGCTCACACATCGCGGGGAATTTATTTCATATGATTATTCTAGCACCTTCACAAAATAATGCCAGTACAAAGCGCCAGGGTTTATGTCCATACCATGAGCATATTGTGCCCGCCTGCGGCGGCTACTTCGAAAGCGCGCTTGACGTGTTCCTGCCCCTTGATCTCCTGGAAGTCGGTCTGGGTATGGATGGGCAGCTCTTCAGGCTTGATCGGCTCCTGGGGAGGAATGAGGTGCCTGCCGGAGAGGTGCCCGTAAAGCTCGGAAAGGTTGGTGACTGGGATGACATCCAGGTCGGGGATCAGGGCGGCCTCGGCTGCGTCCGATTGGGGGACGAAGATGCGCTTGAAGCCCTTCTGGCGGGCGACGACGGTCATGGGGAGCACACCCCGGGAGTGGCGTACACTGCCATCCAGCGAAAGCTCACCCACCACCAGCGCCTCGTCACAGGCGGCTTGCGGCAGACGGCCCATCATCACCAATACGCCCAGGGCGATGGGCAGATCGTAGGCTGGACCTTCTTTGCGCACGGAGGCGGGGGCTAAATTGACAATGATCCTTTTGCGTGGGAATTCGATGCCGGCGTTCTTGACGGCGGCTTGAACGCGCTCGCGGCTTTCCTGGACGGCTGTGTCGGGCAACCCGACGATGGTCATCCCCGGCAGACCCAAACCGGTGTCCACTTCCACTTCAACCACCACACCTTCCAAACCGATAACCGCGCAGGAGAAGACACGTGCCAGCATGGGATAAGTTTAGGACGTATTGGCGGAAAAGTCAACCGGAATAAAATCAATGGCTACGTCAACCACCTGATGGATGAATTATCTACGAAGGAGAGTAGCAAGCTTGAGCTGTGATGCTTGTTAGTCCTAGGGGAGGGAATAAGCTGTTAAATCTCCGCTCTGGTCGGTGATGTACTGCATACCGTTGACCACGATCGGGCTTTCCCAATGGATCAGGCCAATATGGTTGTCAGACCACAACAGGCTGCCATCAGTCGCATTGAGAGCACTGACCACGTTACTGCGGGCAATGAGAACAACACCATTTGCGACCAAAGGCGAGCTTCCCCAATCGCTGGTCCATTTTGTGGTCAGGCTTGGATCGCCAGATGGGCTGATGATTAATTGCAGACCGGCTGAGCCGGAGTAGTCGCTGACGAACACCCAGGTGCTGTGATCCGTAGGGTTGACCCAAACGGCGGGCTGGGTGTGGATCTGCCCACCCATTGGCACTGGCATCGAAAATACTTCGCCGCCGATATGACCGACACCAGCTTGACCGCTTAGCTGGTCGAGGTTAATCAGCCTGAGCACTCCATCCTTACCGCCCTGGACTGCCAGATGTGGGTATTTGCCACTGGCAGGCGGTAAGATCGCAGGAGCAGTACTGCCGAGATCTAGATCGGTATCCTGCAGATATTGATAATTGACAGGTGTATAGCTGTCCAGAGGGCTACCGCCTGAACCGGTGCCATCCGGATTGAGGCTGATTACAGTGTCCCCCCACATGAAATTGGCAGGCTGAAAGTTACCATTGCCTGTCGTCGTCAAAATCCGGTCATGATATGGGTCATAAGTTACACCGGCGCGCGCCCAAATCGCTCCTGTAGTAATGGGATAGCAATCTGGTCCTGGAGCGATGCGAGAGTCCACAAAGTGCACCATCTGGTTGCTGCAAAGGGTGTTGAAGATCTTTTGTGTGCCATTGGATAAATTTATGGCCGTGATGTGCCCCTGATAGTTTCCCTGGTCAGCAGGATAGCCTGCATGAACGACATATAAAAAACTGGTTCCATTCAATGATGTGGCAATACTTAGATTAGAAGATCCTTTTTCGTCATAATCTTTTAAGGTGGTTAATTCCGGCCAACCTCCGGTCAGAATTTCTGTGCCATCACCAACCATATATTTATGCACATACCCATCCAGACCATAGCTGTAGACAAACTTCAGGTTCGGGTCGATGGCTGGTGAGGTAGTGGTGTAACAGGTCTCATTACGGGATTGATTATTGTTGACCAAGCATCCGCTTGGACCGTATTGCTTCGACCATACCAGCGTGCCTGTGTGGGCATCGAGGGTGGCGAGATATCCGGTGGTAGTGGTCACAAAAAGTAGATCGCGTAATCCATGGGCGGTGCTCACATTCGATAGATAAACCGGTGAACCATCGGCGGTACCGGGCAGGGTGACCTGGAAAAGTAAATGCAACTGACTTACGCTGCTTGTGGAAATCTTGCGTTCAAATAGGTTATTTCCACTGTGAGAAGCATCACCGTTAAATTGTAGCCAATTATATGAATTGGATTTATCAATGATCGGCAGGTAATTAGATGTAGTTGCCTGGATTGAAGCGATGGTTTGCTTTATAGACGCCAGGCTGATTGAGAGGACTGCAATTATCAAACCTACAAGCGCCAACTTAAGCCAAAGAGCCATCCGTTGAATGGGTGAGTTTCTCATTCGACTTCCTCCTCTTAGGCAATTATAACAATAAGGATAAAACTAGTATTATTAGTATTTCATCATAAAAACAATGGTGGGGGAATGGACTCAGTCGTGAATTGGTTATGTATATGATGTATTGGCTGAAATGGAAACCGGAGAGCAAAAACAATAGTAGAGAAATCAGACTATCCAAACCAGAGTTAGAACAGCCCCGCAAATTTGATTAAGCGCTTGAAAATGCTTACGAACCCATGAGGCTGATTGAATGGTTGCCAAAGCGGGCTTAGTGGTTGGCGGGTTGCACCGGAGCTTCATTCAGCTGCCCAGATGGTATGCTGACCGGCATCCCAGCCAGCGGCCCGGGGTCGAACAATATGACCTGGTAGGCGAAATCGTGTGACACTCCATTGATCTTGACCCCAATCACAGTCACCTCGTATGCGGTGTCACCTGGTGGAGGCGCACCGAGGGATATTTCCGGCACCCAAACTAATGTGTTCTCGCCATAACCATTTACCACCGGTTGTAGAGCAACAGGGATATTCTGCCCACCAGAGCTCATCGTCACTACAGAACCCAAAAAATCGGCATCAGCGTAAGCAAAGGACCACTTCGGAAAGACGACCTGGTAGGGGACGTAGCCAGGTGGCGGCCAGGCTACATACTCTTCACGAGTCTGTGGCCTCGGATTCCACATGTTCTCGTCAAAGACCCAAAGTGCATTCGAAGACCAATAGCTGCCCGAGTTAGGGATGTCTCCAGTTCCCATCTGTAAAGTCTGGGGGTACAAGATCAAACGACGATGCCCGGCGAAATAGTTACCATCTCCCGGGTCTTCCATATAGCCTGCGATAGCCGTTGGTCCATATACACCCAGGAACAAGTTAGAGCTGCCTGCCGCCTCAGCACCTTCAGCTGTGTAGCATAACCAGCTGGGGGGCGGAGAATGGTTGAGCTGACCATTTACGCTCATCATCAGTGCAGCTTGTTGGGCTTTGCGGTTATACTCCTCAGAAAGCTGGATGGTGCCAGGCACTCCGGCCATCGCCCGGAAATAATTAATCCTCAACTGCACAGCTTCCCGAAAGGAGGCGGAAGTCTCGCCTGCGTCACAATCCGCATGGCTGCCCGTCCAATCAATAGGGATGCCTTCTGAAGTGCGGTAGACCTGGTTAAAATAGTCGAGTGACGTCTGGCGATCGCCCGTATCGATCCAAGGCATGAGTACCGGCAGTCGGTGGATTAACGGCAGGTACGCATAATTTGTCGAGGTAATGACAATATTTTCCCCCATGGAAAAAGAATTATCGCTCCTGACCGTTAGGGGACTGTAAACAGTAAGCGCGAAAGCAAGCTGCCCAAGGCTTTGCATTGCCAAAACAAAGATCACCAGTAGGACTATACCACCAGCCATGCCTAGCATGGAGATTAATCGCATCTTCACTCAGCACCTCCGATACAATCCAACGCAAGCGGGATCACTTTTCCAAAGTTCAAAGTGAGTATCTTCAATTCACGTTTGTTGCTATAGACTACCCATGAGCATTTTTTAGCTGTTCATTCTATTCCGATGTACGAAATGCGTAATCATGTCAAATCTAAAGCGCCCAGATATACGGGAACAAATGGATTTTGATTTTTTATTATACTCTGCGAGATAATCCATTAATGCGAGATGCAATAAACATATTTATGTCGTCATTGATAAGCTGAATTATCCAGAGTGTGTTATTAACAAACTCAGCCTCAATGATTGATTTCATGAGAAATATGATACCAAATAGAACACTGGAGGTCGTGACACTCCGGGAAGCTTATATCGCTGGTTTCAAAGTCAGCCCGTAAAGTATGCCCAGGATGAGCATCTCTCCTAGTCCGGCGGCAAGCGTATAGAGCAGTGTTTTAATGGGTACGGTGAACATAACCCACTGCGATGCCACATACATGACCACGCGGAAAAACCAGACCATGACTGCAAAACTCACTCCCTTGATAAACCCGCTCGCACCCGGCAGACTACTATAGAGAATCAAAAACACACCCACCATGACGAACCCAAACACAAGATCGATCAAGATGCCTTGCAGGGGATTGAGCGATGTTTTTGCGATTGGAGCGTATACCTTGTATAACCTTTGCGCCAGCGGATTGGCATTGATCGCTCCGTCCAGGATTGCAAACAGGATCCCACTGACAATGCTGATAATTATGAATTGGAGCATTAGGTTTTCCTCCTTGTCGCCAGCGAAGAGAGTTTTCTAGCGTTAGTTGCAGGCAGCGTTGGGTGGCTTTTTATTGATTCTACCAACTCCTTCTAAATCGTGCTACGTACAACGTGGATTTTCCTGAATCTATCTTTCTTCAACGGAGAAACTTAATTATCGCGTGGTTCTGGTTATATAACTTTCATGAATCAAAACCAAGTCTTACTCCAAGCTGTCTGCTTACCGGTGCTAAAGCGGTCAGGCGGAGGCGGTGTTAGGCCGTTACCAGGTGTTGAATACTTCTTTAGCCTAAACCCATAACGTTATCAATGTTACGTATCGCTTGAATAATCTCAACATCGAGTGCTGGTCCATTGTTGTCAATTTCCAGGGTCCATTCATAAGTAACGTTGGCAGCGATTTGATTGTACTCGATGACCTTGTCATCAGATACTGCGAGGTGATCAACATTGTTTCGGTTTTTTACCCGAGCCAAGCAAGTATCAAGATCTGCAAATACGCGGATCATTTTGATGGGGTACTTCTTTGCCAGCGAAGCATGGAATCCGCGAAAGCCTTCGCCTGCACCGAGGCTTTCAATCATCAATTTCTCATGCGTTTGAAACATCGTGTCGATAATAAGCTCCACCTTCTTCCATCCATCTTCACCTGGCTGGAGACTTAGCCAGATAGGTTCAACGCGGAGGAACGTGATGTCTGTGTTTTGGTTGACCAGCACCCCGATATATGTTTTCCCAGCGCCTTTTGGGCCAATGAGCATATACAGTATCTGCTTCATGTTTTGACATTCTAACCGTGCATAATGGGTGAGTTGAATGTGAGCGTGAGAGCAGCACAACTATTGATTCTACAGACTCCTGCTAAATTGTGCCACCTATAACGTGGATGCTCTTGAATAATTCCTGATCTCAATGGTTTG
>JBGPBQ010000237.1:0-6389 GCA_041481345.1 Anaerolineae bacterium | reverse complement strand
CTTACATCGTGCTGGGGTGCCAATCTCACGCTGGTCTAGGTTTCAAGGTTCGTAAAGGTGGCTGCGATTTTCCCCAGGTCTTCCACTGTCAGCGTGCGGTGACCGACTGTCGCACCCGTCGCCACCCGGATACCATCCGCAAAACACCCCCCTGTTTCTATGATGATGAGCGCCGTCCGTGTAGTCACCGGAGCATTCACCCCTATGGAGGTTAGCCCGGCTAATCCCATCCGCACACCCAAAACTTGGCGCGGACACAAGTGACTGTGATCGGAAGCGCTTTCTTTCAGCAAGGTGTATAAATCAGAATTCACTTTAACCTCGAATAGTTCAAGCCATATAAAGGATCAGCTGACCATCATCATTCACTTCCACCTTCAAGCTGGTAAGTGGATGGGAAGCAGGACCATTACGCAGACTGCCGTCGCGTAAAAAGCGGCTGCCATGACAGGGGCAGGCAAATCCCTCATCAGTCACATTGACCGTGCAGCCCAGGTGAGGGCATACCAGGCTGAGGGCTTTGAATCCCTGGTCGTTGTGGATGATGAGTGCCGGTATCTCAGGCGCCGGCGTGCTTGAACCTGCCGGGTAATCGCTTGCCGGTCCAAGGTCATATTTGCTGGGATGACCGCTCTCAACCTGGAAGCTGATATATCGCCCCAGAGCGCCCAAACCGAGTAGGGCTGAGCCGGCCAGGCTGGCTTTCATAAATAGGTCCATGAAGCTTCGCCTGGATAGGGGTTTATCGTTGTGTGGCATGGCATTCATGGCAGGAACTGGCTTGCGGCTGGTTAGGGTTTTGCTGACACGTGCTGCCCATTACCGGCTTGAATGTGAAACGGTCACCGGTCGCCTTGGAGAACAGCTCGTAGGTGGGTGTTTCACCCGCAGCGCCTGGCAGTTCGCGGATATTCCATAGCGGTTCACCTTTGTCAGTCATCAGGATGGTATCGCCAACTTTCAGGTCTATCACCGGGTTGAGGAATGCCAGGCGCAGAGCCAGGTCGTTCTCATCGATGATTATATGGGTGAGTGGCAGGGCATCAGGGGTGCCGTGGCAGGTTTTACAGCGTACGTATTGGATGTCTTTCTTGCTGCTGTAAATGTGACCATCGCCCATCGCTTCCTGGCGGGTGTGGCAGTCTGCGCAGTCCAGGGTGTATTCACAGCGGGTGAACACGGCGATCGGCTGGTAATAGTCATGCAGGCGGTCGGTGGGGGCATCCTGGCGGGGGTGGAACTGCATGTCTGCCAGGCTGTAATTGCCCCGATTATGGCAGGCATTGCATTGGGTGTAGGGCATGGCGGTAGTTAATTTGTGCACCTGGGTGCCGTCTGTGCGCGGGGCGGGTGAATGGCAGGCAGAACACCCGGTCCAGCGGTTATAGTTCTTACCTTCAAGGGGCTGTGACGAAAGGTGACAGGTCAGGCAGTTAACGGCAAACGACCGCAGTGCCGGTGAGCTTTCAGCCGCCGAGTCGAAGGCTGCCAGACCATCAATTGCATAAACCCCCATCCTGGCGGTCAGGTCAGGTTGAGCGCCAAAGGCGTAGCGCACCTGGGCAATCGCCCCGGCATAGGTGGCCTGCAGGCTGGTGGTGACGCGCTGGATGTGGTCCCGGTTAGCCTGCGCGGTCCCGCTATGGCACATCTCGCCGCCGCACGAGGTTTCAACCACGCTCAGGTCAGACGGATTTGATCCTCCTCGCATGGTGCTGTGAGCCAGGTCAGCATCTAGGGCTAGCGGTTCCCCTCCGTGGCACAGCACGCACCCGAAGGTTTCCACCGGGTGTGATGGACTGATCTCAGGGATATCCGCATGGCAGGTCAGGCAATATTCCGTCTTACCCGTGATGCTGGTTGTGATGGCAATTGGCTTGAGGCTCTGGTTCTGCCGCCAGAACACTAGGCCTGAAGCAATAAATAAAAGGAATGAAGTCAGGAAAAAATATCTGTGCATTTCAGCATATCAGTGGAAGAGCGACAGAATCGTGAGTAGCAGGATAGCGCCGGACAGGATGGCGACCAGCACCTGCACCAACCGTCCCCCGCGCGGGAACCACTTGCCCAACTCAGCATGGTTCAGCTGGTGGGGAGTAATGTACGGCACCAACGCCAGCAGGAGTAGCCCCCCAAGGGGAATGAGCACCCCGAAAATGAAAGGGTCACCAGCCTTGAGCAACTGCTGCACCCACAGGAAGAACCAGGGTGCCAGGCTCTCACTGGCAGGGGTTGCTCCTTCCTGGATGCCAGGCGCCAGAGGTGCCGGTACAAGGATGGCTAATAGGATCAGCACCAGCGCCGCCCACAACATCGCCAGTCCCTCCCGGCGAGCGAGCTCTTTGCGCGGGATGCGTGTTGGGTCAGTGCGCAGCTCAGGAGGGGGAACTGCAATCCCGCCATCGCGCCGCACACGGAAAATATGCCACACCCCGATGATGATCACCACCAGGGTCAGCCCGAATAAATGCCAGGCGTAAAAGCGGATCAGCGTGCTTGCTCCAATCTGATTACCACCCACCAGGGCTGCGTATAGTTGTGCTCCCACTAACGGGATCGAGCGCACCAGGTTGGTGCCTGCCACCAGCGCCCAATGCACGCCCTCATCCCAGCGTAAGACATATCCGGTGAAGTCCAGGAAAATACACAGCACCAGCAGCGACAGCCCGAGCAAGTAATTCAGCCGGCGGGGAGGCAGGTAAGCACCCGTGAAAACCACCCGCAACAGGTGCAGCGCCGCTACTATCACCAGCAGCTGGGCTGACCAGTAGTGCAGGTTGCGCATCAGCCAGCCGAAGGGCACCAGGAAGGTCAGCTCCTGCACCGATTTTGCAGCCTGCTCGGGTGTGGGCAGGTAGTAAAAGGTCACCAGGATGCCGGTGAAACCCACCACCAACATCAGGAAGACCGCTAGTCCACCAGCTCCCATGGTGTAGTGCAGGCGTGCCTGTGCAGCCGGGATGGTGGGCGGGTGTAGGTGATCGTAAAAGGATGGGCGCATGGAATAGGCTGCAATAGTTGAAAAACCGCTCTTTGGAAGAGCGGTTCATCGAAGGTCATGTCATTTTTAGTCGGGTCCGCTGCTCTCTTCTTTGAGCTGGGTAGATTCTAGCACTTCTTTCTCCACCTTGTCTTCCCACTCCATTTCTTCTTTCAGCATCTGGTTGTACCATTTTTCATGGTGAGCGCGCGCATACCAGGCAGACACCTTCCCTGAAAACATTGAGAAGAACGCCTCCTTCTCCTCCGGGAAGATCGCTCCCATGTAAACGTGGATGAACAGCCAGGCGACAATGACGAAAACGCAGATGAAGTGGATCGGTTGGGCGATCTGCTTGACGATGGGCGGGAACAGGCTCTTAAAGACCATCAGCGGTCCTGTGATCATGATGCCAATGGTGCACACCACCACAAAATAACTGTAGATCTTCTGCCCGGCGTTATAAGCATCTTGGGGAGGAAGCTCCTTATCCTTCATGAAGCCCAACATCTGCGGGGGTTTGGTTAGCATCCACTTTATATCGTCCTTATCGAGCAGCATGCGGTGTGCGGCGAATGGCACGAAGTACTTGCGGAACCCCACCAGCACATTAAAAAGGACCACGAAGATCCAGATGAAACCGATGGTGTAGTGGAATCGGATCAGGTTGGCATCACTCCCGAACAGGTTGCGAAACATTTCCTGCCACCAGATTGGGGTGATACCCAGACGCGGTGAAGAGATGATCGCAATCCCAGTGGTCAGCAGCAGCAGCCACGAGGCGACATTGAACCAGTGAGTCAGGATATTCGCCAGGTTATGCTTCTTTAGCATCTTCTGGCGCAGACGCTGTCGTTCAGGCAGGGGTATGTTTTTATGGCTCATTTCTTACTCCTTCTGATCATCCTAATCCTCAAAATCCTTCTCACCTTCCAATAGCTGCTTGGTGAAGAAGACCGCCTGCGCCAGGAAAGTGGCTCCCATTGCAACCGCCACAAGTGGGATCGCAACCTTTTTCCATCCCTCTTCAGAAATAGTGTAATGTGGGTCGCGTGGCAGGGTGGTTTGTGCCACCTGTCCAAATGTATCCGAGGAGAGGATCTCTTCAGTCTCCGGCAGGTTGAGATAATAGATATTCGGGTCGGTGTCGGTGCCATTTTTCTCGTAATCCAGCCTGGTAACCGATTTGGCATTCTGTAGGGCAACAGAGACTTCCGAATTGGGGTCGTTCAGGTCACCAAACATGCGCGCTTTCCCCACGCAAGTGGCCACACAAGCTGGCTGCAAGCCAACCTCCAGGCGCTGCACACAGGCGTTGCATTTATCCACCACCCCGCGTTTCTGATCAATATAGCGCACGCCATAAGGGCAGGCTTCCACGCAGTAACCGCAGCCGATACAGGCTTCCTGGTCTACCAGCACCAGCCCGCTGACTGCATCCTTATACGTGGCACCGCTGACGCATACTTCAGTGCAGGGTGGGTGGTCGCAGTGCATGCAGTTGTAAGGTACGAAGACACGGCTTAAGGTCGGCCATTCCCCCTGCACCTGTTGGTCATGCACCCAGATGCGGGTGTGATCCATTGGCACACTGTTTTCCACGCTGCATGCCACCAGGCAAGCCCGACAGTCGATGCAGCGGGCAACATCAATCACGAAGGCATAATGGTTTTTTGTTGGCATATGCTCCTCCTCACGCCTTCTTCACCGAGACGAAGGTCTGGCTGAGCGCCTGGCCTCCGCTGATAGGGTCAGTGTAGGTGACGTGTAACTGAGAGTCTGATGCTCCTAGACCATAGGCAGTCCGCAGTGCCATCGATAGATGCCCGAACCCCGGAGTCAGGTAGACGCAGTCACTGCGGATGGCGCTTGTCACCTCCAGGGCAACTTTTACCGAACCCACCGGTGAGGTCACTTCCACCATGTCCCAGTCCTTCAGTCCAAGGTTTTGGGCTGCCTCCTCTGCCATCCACAAGCGGGGCACATCCTCGTATTTGTGCAAAAGCTGGTTGTTTTGGGTGCCAAATTGGGTATGCTGACCCACCTTGCCCGTCAGCAGGTAAAACTCACCCGCCTTGGGTTGGGGAGGATCAAGCCAGGTTGGGACGGGGTCAAAGTTATCCTTCTGTAGCGCAGCGGAGAATAACTCGACCTTTCCGCTGGGTGTGCTCCATTCGTAAATGCTGCTATCACCGCTCGATGGAAGCGTGACGCTCCCCTGCAGCCGCAGCTCATCCAGCGAAATACCTGTGGGCGCCAGCTGCTGGTTGATGTAGTCTTCTTCGTCCTTATATTGGAAGAAGTCAGCCAAACCCAGGCGTGTACCGAGCTCTTTATACACCCACAGGGCAGATTTTGCCTCACCCTGCGGCTCGATCACCGGTTGGCGGATGAAGATTTGGTTACCCATCGGTACCAGCGGGTCGTAGCGCTCCAGGTAGGATGCTTCCGGTAGTACCACATCCGAGAACCAGTCGGTATCATTAACCAGTATGTCCATAGTCACGATGAAATCCATCTTGTTGAAGGCTTCCAGCGTTTTACTCCGATCGGGTAGGGAGAGCACCGGGTTCTGGCGTGAAATGAACCAACCGTGGGCTTCGTAAGGTTTCCCTTCGACAATTGAATCGCGCAATTGTTGGAAAACACCAATCTTGAGCGGGACGAAGGGATACATCCAGGGGACTCCGTCCAGGCGTTGGGCGGAAATACGCGGGTAGGGTGGTTGGGGTGGGCTGCCCAGACCACCACCGCCCTCTCCGGCGGCTGGGAACATGGTCGTCCCCCAGTTGCCCACCAGGGCGTTCAGGATGGTGATGGCTCGCTCGGTGGGGAATGAGTTAATGAAGTTTGAAGTACGCCAGCCGTTGTGTGCCAGCGCATACTTACCTGCGGTAGCAAACTCACGCGCGATGCGCCGAATGACGTCTGCCTCCATCCCGGTCAGGGTGGCTGCCCACTCCGGGGTGTAGCTTGTCACTGCCGAGGACAACTGTTCAAAACCTAGCGTGTATTGATCAATGAAACTGGTGTTGTAAAGCTTCTCGCTGATGATCACGTTGATCATCGCCAGGTGAAATGCCAGGTCGGTCCCCGGGCGGACGGGCAGCCATTCGCTTGCCTTGGACGCCGTCTTGGTGAAACGCGGGTCGATATACACCACCTTGGCACCCCGGGCAATCGAATCCACCAGGTCAGTGGTTTCTGATGTAGAAATGGCTTCCGTTAGGTTGCGCCCGGTGAGGATCAGATACTGCAGCTGGCTGTAATCCCGGGCTGGCTCCTCCATCCCATAGGTGATTGTGTTTGCGACGATCATGGCATTGAAACACAGGCTGCGCTGGGTGCCGTAATTGGGTGAGCCAAATCCATACAGCAGGTTTTCGAATAGCGGCTGGGATAGGTTGTG